>NZ_WOWT01000011.1:0-131990 GCF_009746545.1 Oceanobacillus sp. AG | reverse complement strand
TGTTCTTTAAACTCTTTTGTGAATGTTCTTCGTGTTCTTTTGGTCATTACTGATTCTCCTCCTACTAATTGTTGAGTTCAGTTTATATGACCTTAAAATATTTGTCTAACTAAGTGTAACCGATGCACTAACTACCTTCAAAAAACAATTAATAAAATGAGGCTCTACAACGCTTTGTAAAGTTAAAAAACACTCTTCCATTCTGTAATAGAATAAGTAAGAGTGTTTTTAGGTAGTGGAGCTGACGGGATTTGAACCCGTGACCCCTTGTCTGCCAGACAAGTATTCTCCCGCTGAACTACAGCCCCATTTTAAAACTTTAAATAGATGAAATTTGCAAAGCAATATTATTATATAACAATGATAGGGTAAAAGCAAGTTTTAAAGAAAATAGAGAAGATATTTGAAATAATAGACCCTTAATAAAGGGGTTTATTTTCTTGGTTATTCCTATTATCCCGTGGATTAAAAATTCATTTCCTTAATGTGCATATGAAATGTATTAACGAAATAGGGAACCCCACCATATTCCACAATATAAATCCCCAGTTCACATCCACCGAAATATGGTTATGGAAGTGTAGTCACTTTTGGTTTATTTATCGCTTATGATGTTTTAAACCCAACTTTTATTAGAGAACATAAACCCCACACAGTAAACTCACTCCTTGACCCCTTAGAATAAATCGGTTATTCTAAAGGCAGAATAAGGTTAGGCGAAGGAAATCTCTCGCCTTAGGATTTTGGGATTCTTACTTTGCCGAGTGAGAGTCTTTTTAGTGTCTTGGGTACATTTTTAAAAGCTATTGCCTAGTTTAGGTCTAAACGCAATAGATTTATTGGTGATATTTCGGTCCATATTTTGGTTGCCAAAGTTCAAATTGCTTATCTATTAATTAAGAAATCAGGTGATTATGATAGAAGAAAATAAATTATTATCAGCATTGTGTTATTGGAGTATCTTTTTTGCACCCATCTTGTTTCCAATCATTGTTTGGATTCTCGGAAATGAAACAACTAAACTACATGCGAAAAAAGCACTTTGGACACATATAATTCCAGCGATTGCATCACTTATTGCTATTCTTGTTCTTGCTGCCTTAGGATTAGGATTATCAGAACCAACTGGGGCATTTTATATTGCAACCATCATCGCCGTAGTCATATGCTTCCTTATTGATGTATACTACTTTATTTGGAATATTATTAAAGGGATAAAAGTAATTACGTATTAGGGCTCCAATATTAAGAAGTTTATCCAACCTAAACGGGCAGTGAGACTCCCGGTTCAAGCACCTGTGGAAACGAGGAAGGTAGGTGGGAGATCATCTGCCTGTAAAAGTCCAATAAGTGCGACTGACCATCAGTGGAGGATGAAGGCTCCCCACTGAAGTCGTCTTTATGAAGAACACTCTTGCTTATTCTATAGTTGAATAAGCAAGAGTGTTCTTTTGTTTGGTTAAGAAAGAGTACAATGAATTACCTGAACCTTCAGGTGGTTATGATTGAACCTTAATTGCTTTGTAAATATAATTAATTTTTAGAACTCTTAAACTTAAAACGATTGGGTGCTTTACTTCAACAGAATTAATGCCTTTTTTAATCAGCAAGTAATCAAAATTCGAGGTTGGATCCAAAAGTGGTCCAGTCTTTTTGTTTTGTCCAATACCCTCCAATATGCAGGTTTTTTGTTTCGCAATCGGGCCAAATTGTGGAGTATAGACATATTAAATACCGGGTAAATTAATTTAATGCCAAGATCAATTTGATTATAATGAGTGGCTTTCCGATGAGTAGGTACAAATAAAAAAGAACTAACACATTTTTAAACCACTTAGGTAAATAGGGTTTTTTTAGGGGGCTTGTTACAGAAGATGCCTGTATGAACGGTAGCTTCTGTACCTAAACGATTTTATTCGACGTAGTTGGCAAGTAAAATGTCGTCCTTTGCTAGTTACAAGGCGACATTGAACAGGTAATATAATATCTGTCCCGTCAACTAGACAGAACGCAATCACACTCAAAACTAGTGAATGTGTAGATAGCTAAAGGAGGGCCTGTTATGAAGTCTCATACTCGTATTAAAATCCCGGCAGGATTTTGGGCAGGCATACATCAATTAGGGATTGCTCCTCACGACGTCGCTCGAAAGGCACAACTGCCGCTCACCATTATTAATGAGCCAGTTGTCACCACCGATCAATATTTCGCGATTTGGCAGGCGTATTCAGATCTCATTGATGACACTGCCGAAGGAATCATCAAGCTTACGACAGTCTTTGAAACAGCGCATTACCCACCTGCCGTCTTAGCGACTTACCATGCTCGTAACTACCGTGACGCTCTAAAACGAATGGCACGATACAAACGAATGTGTCCCCCTGAAAGCTTACGTATCACCGAGGAAGGTGAGAACTGTACAATTGAACTAGATTGGTTATATACCGAGCAACCAGGTCCACCGCTGCTCGTTGGAATTACTCTGGCATTTCTTTTGGAGCTTGGACGTCGGGGCACAGGTCAACCGTTGATGGCAAAATTTGTCGAATTTACGCACTCGATGGGCGACATACAGGCACTTGAAGCTTACTTCGGCTGCCATATCCAGATCGGTGCAAATTGTAACAGGTTGACGCTACATCGAGGAGATTTGGACCTCCCTTTTGTCTCGTACAACGAAGAGTTGCTGGAAATTCTGACTCCCGTACTGGATAAATCGTTGGGTGAGCAGCAACACAGTCATTCAATCACCGAAATGGTCAAGTGGATCATGAAACGTAACCTTGCAGGAGGGCGCCCTGATATTCAGACTGTCGCAAGCGAGTTAGGGATGAGCGATCGTACCTTGCAACGCCGTCTTAATGACGAAGGCACAAGCTTCAAGCATCTTTTGACACAAGTCCGACATAACTTGGCTCGAGAATACTTGGCAGACCCCTCGTTCGATATTAAAGAAGTAGCCTTCATGATTGGATATGAAGATCAGAACTCGTTCTACCGCGCCTTCCGCATTTGGGAAGGTGATACTCCCGCAAATTGGCGTACTGAACATTTAGGTGCAGACTCGATACATTAACTTTGTATTAAAAGTGAATTTTTTAACACTATATTAAAAGAAGGAGAACCTAATAATAACTACAAAAGAATAGGAACTTTTTTATATTAACTTTTTATAAGCATAAGGGTAAATTAGGAGGAGAAATGTGTTATGGATATGGGGTTAAACAATAAAACGGCTTTAGTTACTGGATCAACGAAAGGTATAGGTAAAACGATTGCCATTGAACTTGCCAAAGAAGGTGTCAATGTACTAATTAATGGACGAAATTATGAAGAGGTAGAACGAATTGTAAATGAAATTAAATCGGATTTCCCGGCTACCTCTCCTCAAAATGCTACTGCTGATATTGTCGATATGGGGCAAAGAGAAGCTTTATTTAAAAAATACCCCACTATTGATATTTTAGTTAACAATATGGGTATTTATGAAATTATGCAATATGAGGACATTGATGATGAAGTATGGGAGAAATACTTCCGCACTAATGTTCTTGCTGCAAATGGATTATCTAAATTTTATTTACCTAAAATGTTAAAAAATGATTATGGTCGCATTATCTTTATTGCAAGTGAAGAAGCAATTATGCCTTCAGGACAAATGCCTCAGTATTGTATGACAAAATCAATGCTATTATCATTGTCAAAAAGCTTATCTAAATTAACAATAGGAAAAGAAGTTACAGTCAATACGATCATGCCAGGACCAACACTCTCTGAAAATGTGCATCAAATAATTGAGGGTATATACCTTAATGATGATATGACTTTTTCAGAAAAAGAGAAAGAATTTATGACTACAAACCTACCTCAATCTGAAATACAGCGATTTATCAAGCCAATTGAAATAGGTAGACTAACTACATTTGTATGTAGTCCTTATGCATCCGCATTTAAAGGTTCTCCAATCCGTATGGATGGGGGGATGGTACCGACTATTTTTTAACATTTTTCTATTTCAATATTGTATATAAGTTTAACAAACGTATAACAATAGGATGCTCCAATACTATAGAATTGGGGCATCCTATTTTCTTTCTTATTCCACGATCGGGCCAGATTAAATAATTCGCAATACCGTTTCATTTTTTTATAAAAAAACATAAAAAAATCTCCTTCCTATTACATTAACAGGAAAGAGACTTTTTTGTTTTCAATAATAAATTCATAAATAGTACGATTGTTTTTCATTGCTTCATTAAATCTCCACCTCGTTTTTTAATTTAAATCTGAAAGCAACATTCCATACTTAATGCTATCTGTCCATTCACCTTTATTCCAAAAATCTTGAATGAAATGAGCTTCTTTTCTCATACCAATACGCTCACATAATTTTTGTGATGCCTTATTTCTTGCATCAAGGTTAGCTTGTACACGATGTACACCAAATTCATAAAATAGTTTTTTAACTAAACTACTCACGGCTTCAGTTGCATAACCCCTTCCAGAAACCTCGTTAGAAAAACAGAAACCAATTTCAACAGTATCTTTAATATCTGTATACCATACAGATAAATCGCCAATTACTTTAATTCGGTTTACTACTGCTAAACTTAACATTGATTCCTTTGTGAGTGAACTATTCCCAAGCTTTTTATTAAATTCTTCCTGTAAATTTTCATGAGTCCACTTATCATGCAAGAGATATTTACATGTATCTTCATTATTATAAATGTTAAATACATCATGTAAGTCATTACTTTTAAATGGTCTAATTGTTAATCTTTCAGTTTTAAATTCCAAAAAACTCACCCTTTCCTTATTCTGCAAAATGACCCGATTACTGAACTATAGCTTTTTAGTAAAGTTTATAATTTCATTATATATTTAAAAGCAGATGTTTTCTCATATATTGAACTAATTATTCTCTAATAATTATAGTATAGATAAAAAAAGTTTGATTAAGTTTTGTGGCTATTTATAATTTTATTTCTATATTGAGAGCTCCACCTCCAATTTGATTGTGCTCCCCGCAATCTCCGTCCCCAGTCGGACAATCTATCAACCGCTAGCATGTTGGGATAATATTCAATTCTAGTAAACTAAAGCTAACAAAATGAAATATACGAGGTGATAGCGATGGCTGATTTTTTCAGTTCAATGGGAGATCCAATTGTTCAAGAAAATATAGTGGAAGTGGAGCGGGTGAAAGAGCTTGCTGTAAATTCTGATGTTACGAGCGTCCATTTTTCAGTTCATGATAAGAAAAGAGTTGATATTGTGCTGGAAACGTTTGAAAAAGGAGAAGATCTTGCTGTTCGGCTTATAAATGAAAGATTGGAAATTAATGTGGGGATACCAAGAAAATGGGGGATCTTTCAGATGAAAAAGCGGTTTGGTAAGCTCACGATATATTTACCGGAACAATTTGCCGAACGATACGAGGTGAAATGTTCCATTGGCAATGTGCGAATGGCTGATATGATTTTCAAGCAGCTTGAGATGAAGGCGGGTGCAGGAGAAGTTGAGATTTGTGCCATCAGTGCTGAATATCTAATGCTCGAGTCAGGAGCGGGAAATATGAAGTTGCGAGAAATCAATGCAGGTCATATAGTTGCCACGACCGGCGCGGGAAATATTAAAGGGACTGCATGTCACGGAGAGCTGACGATTCATTCAGGAGCGGGAAATATTGAATTTCATGTGGATGGGGAAGATGATCTCTTGATGAAGTCAGGGGCTGGAAATATTCACGTTCATTTTCCAAATCCTGAACAGTTAAATGCAACAATCGAAGCAACGGCTGGACTTGGTAGTGTGCGGACAGATTTACCTGTAGGGTTTGAGAAATCAGGGGAATTTTCAAGTGTATTGGGAAACGGTGAGAGAGATTTGAAATTTACCGCTGGGATTGGCAGTATTAAACTTTCCAAGGTGTAAAGATGTAAGGGAAAAGAACCCACCATTTGATACTGAGCTGGGACATCAGGGTCTGACCCCGTGTCCCAGTTTGACTAGATAATAGGGTAATTCTCTTCATATCGTGGATTATAATAATAGGGTGGTCTTGGTCCGATCAAGGGCATGGTAAATGTTTGTGGATTATCATCATATAACAATTGCACTGTTTTATCGGAATGATTGATTAGTAATAACTTTACTTCTGGATTATAGTAATGCAAACGATACCCTCCTTCCATAGGTCACTCTTTCACTTTATTCAACCTAGGTAATGATTGAGCCCGTACAAGAGCGATAATTTTAATATCACGAACAATGACCATGCACTTTAATAGTATCAGTGACATAACCTAGGACAAATGACTATTTCAGGGAGGTCACTATGTCTCTAGATCAGCAGAAAAACAAAAACACGGATGGACGCGATTATCCAATGTATCCCAATTACGGGAAGATAACGAGATACGAAGAAATCCCGATTACAGTTCCTGAACAGCGGCAGTTACGTCAACCAGGTGTAGAGAAGCTGATGGTTCCGCGGCCAATTATCGAAAATCCAAATTATAAAGGCAGCGATAAATTAAAAGGAAAAGTAGCTCTTATCACAGGTGGTGATAGTGGAATGGGGGCAGCAGCCGCTATCGCTTTTGCAAAAGAAGGGGCGAATATTGCGATTGCTTATTTAGATGAGCATGAGGATGCGAATCGGACAAAGAGAAGAATTGAGGAGCTTGGACAAAGTTGTTTATTGCTGCCTGGTGACTTGCGAGAAAAAGAGCAGTGTATCGACATTGTGGAAAAAACGATTCAAAAATGGGGACAGCTTGATATTTTATGTAACCATGTCGGAATTCAATTCCAACAATTGAGCTTGCTTGATATTTCCGATGAACAATTTGATGATACGTTTAAAGTAAATATTTACTCGCATTTCTTCACCACTCGTGCAGCACTTCCTTACTTAAAAGCAGGCAGCTCCATCATTAATACATCTTCTGTTGTGACATACGATGGGAATGATCAATTAATCGATTATACAGCAACGAAGGGAGCTATTATTGGGTTTACCCGTGCGCTTGCAAATAGTTTGATCGATCAGGGGATCCGAGTAAATGCTATTGCACCGGGACGGATTTGGACGCCACTCATCCCAGCGAGCTTTTCTGCAGATGAAGTGACATTAGCTGGGAACCCGATGCAACGTCAAGGGCAGCCCTTTGAAGTTGCACCAACCTTTGTCTATCTCGCATCAGATGATTCACGCTTTGTGACAGGGCAAACACTTCATGTAAATGGTGGGCAATGGAGTTCATCTTAAAATAAAAAAGATACTGCATTAAACGAGAAGCCCTTGACGAGGAGGCTTCTTGTTTTATAGAGCTTAGATCATAAGAAATTCAACTTTCGCAGTCTGAAACAGTGAGCTATCCTCTGGTATAATCAGTGCAACTAGTAATTCATTGTAGCTTTGGGCACGATTCCAAGAACTTAATCAAGAGAGTAGAGACGTTTTAACTTTTAATTGCTCTTTTGAACAAATTCTGAATTCGTTCAGGCGATAAGAGGTGCTCTAATCCCCCGGATGAGCAAGATTAGAATTTGTTCAGGCAATAAGAGATGCTCTAATCCCCTGGATGAGCAAGATTAGAATTCGTTCGGTCGATAAGAGATGCTTTAATCCCCCGAATAAACAAAAATCGGGTTTGTTCGAGCATATAGAGTTCTTAACCAACATCTGAAACACTTACTTATTCAATTTCGCGCAGTTAAGCTGTCCGTTTAGCGAATATTATCCAGTGGAAGAGAAAGTGATTTTAAAATAATTATTTTTTCTAAAGTAAATAGGTCATCCAATATAGTTGGATTATACCATAATTAGAAAGAGGGACGACGCATGCAATTACAGCAAAAGAATTGGAAAAAATATGACCATTGGGGCTGGAAAGAATTCGTATTACTAATGCTAGTTGAATTTGGATTGATACTTGGAGTGGTCAAGCCTTTTATTCAACCAATTGGCGAGTTTGTGAGTTGTCTAAGGTTGAGGGTTGCCACATCTACTAATTTTGACCGAAGAGTGAAACTTTACATTGACGGAAACGTAATAATTAGAAAGGAAGCGTACATCAAGGAAAGTTTATCATCTGAATGAAATAATAAAAAGGAGCTCTTGGTCGTGAAAAAATTTTTAATGGTCTTATTTTTGTTAATTCTAGCTATAGCTGCGATTTTAATCGCGGCGAGACATCCGACGGACCCTAATACTGTTTCGTATGATGAACCACTTGGTTTGTGGTTGTCCATTGGAATGGCTGTTATTCTTTTTTTACCGGGGCTGATTCTAGCTTTATTCAAAAATCGGACTGCAAACATTATATTTATCGTATTTCAAGCAATTGTAGCAATTGCATTTCTAGGGATGGTACCAATTGGGTTTATTATCCAGAAAAGTATTGGAGTAAGTGTCGTTGCAATTCTAGGTGTGCTAATCAGTATTGCGTGCATTGTAATAACAGCAAGAAGCAGTTTGAAAAGAGAAGTTAAGCTCTAAATATAAACTAGGGAAAAATATACAAGGGGAACTCTTAATGCAAAAGAAACTGATATTTATTAGTCTCATTACCGTTGTCGTGATAATTGCAGCTATTCCAGCTAGTTTTCTTTATGTACTAAATAATGGAAACCCATATACGAAATATATTGCGAATAAGCACGTGCCAGCTTACCTTGGGGAGCAAGGCTATACTGATGGAGAAATCGCTGACGCACATTATGTAGAGCCGAAGCATTTGATTAATAGAGATTTTTATCACGGGCATTATATGGTTGTTTTCAAGGATGAACGAGATATAACTTATTATTATGGGGTAACGAAAAAGGGGAAAGAGGTAAAGCAGTTTTGCGAGAAAGATATTCTTCTTCCAAATGGTGTTACTGATATTTTTGAAGAAGCTACCAAATATAGTGAAAAAGAATGCCACCATTCACTTGATAATAGATAAGGATAGAACATATTTCACATGCCAAGTTAATTGAAATAGAGAATTGTGGTATTAGACTAGTGAGGAAAACCAGATGTTATGAATAAACTAGCTTCTGGATTCTTTGAACTAATTTACGAAACAATGGAAGGGGAGAATCAGTTGGAACTTGGAAAGGAATATTTGAAAATCGTAATTGATAGGTTTCAAAGCGTAAAAATCCTAGGGGACAAAACGATAAATCAGTTATCAGAACAGGAATTACATTGGAGTTATAATAGCGAGTCGAATAGCATTGCTGTTATTGTTAAGCATGTAAGTGGAAATATGGTTTCAAGATGGAGCGACTTTCTAACGACAGACGGTGAAAAAGCTGACAGAAACCGTGAGCAAGAATTCATAGATGACATTTCGGGGAAATCAGACATCATTACTTACTGGGAAAAGGGCTGGAAAGTTTTATTCGATACCCTTCATGGCTTAGACGAGTTGGATTTAATGAAGAATATATCTATTCGGGGAGAAAATCATTTGGTTATGGAAGCGATCGAAAGACAAGTAGCACATTATGCATATCATGTTGGCCAAATTGTCTATATCGGTAAGCAATTGAAAGGGGAAAACTGGAAAAGTTTAAGCATTCCTAGAGGAAAGTCAGAGGAATATTTAAAGGAAATGCTTAAAAAGCAAAAAAGAAGTTAACCTCTATAACTTTTAATTATCTCTTTATATAATAATTATATATTTTATTTATTGACTAATTTTTAGTAAAGTTAAACTAGCGGTAGATAAGGAAAAATACGGAGGAATTCACATGATTATTGGTCTGCATCATGTTCAAATTACAATACCAAAGGGCATGGAAACGGAAGCGAAAAAATTTTATTGCAGTGTCTTAGGATTACCTGAAGTTGAAAAGCCGGAATCTCTGCAAGGGCGCGGGGGATTTTGGCTAAAAGTAGGGGGCAAAGAGATACATGTCGGAACAGAAGAGGGTTTCGATCGAACAAAAACAAAAGCTCATGTAGCTTACCAAGTGAAGGATATCACATATTGGAGAAGGGTTTTAGAAGAGAATGGTGTGGAGATTATAGAATCCATACCAATCCCCAATTATGAGCGGTTTGAATTTAGAGATCCTTTCGGTAATAGGGTGGAGATGCTGCAGGAAACTTCGCATGAAGGAGAGTTAAATTATTGAAGAATCCATCCATTTAATTGAGAATTGTTATCATTTAGTGTATATTAAATGGTAACAATCCAGATTATGGAGTGAGGAGAATAAGTCATGCAAATATATTGGACTAAAATAAATAATATTATAGAAGAAACACCAGAGGTTAAAACCTACCATGTCGATTGCCCGGAAGGTCTGACATGGGAAGAAGGCGCCCATATTCACTTGGCACTGGAAGGATTTAATGCGGGAGATAAGCCAAACCGCAGTTTAATTCGCCACATGTCCATATCCACTTTACCTCATGAAGCTTCTATCGGTATTACTACACGCATTAGAGAGCAGTGTTCGGAGTTTAAAGCGAATTTAAGAGCGCTTGAAGTCGGCGATGAAGTTGCCATTTTTAAAATCCATTCGAATGTACCGCTAAAAAGAGAAGACAAAAATGTTTACCTGCTGTCATCAGGTGTCGGGTTGGCAACTTTCAGACCGCTTGTACTTGATTATTTCGACCGTGCTGACAACGTTAAACAAATCCATTCCTTAAACATCGATTCATCAAGAGATTTCCTATTCCCAGATATTTTTGCATCCGCCCCTGACAAGAAGTTCACATCACAGTTTGTCGATAACCGTGAAGATTACTATGGAGAGGTGAAAAATCTTGCTGAAGATAGGGATGGCCTTTTCTATGTTGTTGGCAGTGACGAATTCCTAAAGCAGAACATTGCAGTATTGCAAGAGCAGGGCATCAAGCCAGAACAGATTATGCTCGACAAACGTGAACAACAATTGCCTGAGTTTTTATCACGTATTAACGGTCTGTAATACCCCATCGTCTAAACATGAGGGAAAACCAATATGCTGTGAAGGGGGGTAAACAGTCCGTAAATACCTGATTCTGTTCAACTAACATTCAGTGGGGAGGTAAGGAATTCCCCACTGAATGAAGTTTCACTTTATCAGTAGATTTGCCAGTTTAGGAAGTTCATTCATTCACTATGCGTGAGTTCTCTTGGCTAGGATAGTCGGTGATTACATTAAAAAACAGGGCTTGGGGATTTTATCTCCAAGTCCTGTTTCCATCTCTATTACAATTCTTTCGCAAACTCCAAAAAGTAATCCAGCGCTTGCTGATTGCCTAGCGAACCTTTATTTACAACTCTTTCCAGTGGTTGACCCATCAGAATCTTCTTTACAGGTACTTCTAGCTTTTTACCATTCAATGTTTTCGGCAAGTCTGGTGCTGCATAGATACCTGTTGGAACATGACGCGGTGAGCAATAATCCCGAATCTGTTTCTTAATACTTGTCTTTAACTCATCCGTGAGCTCGTATCCTTCTTTTAAGACGATAAATAATGGGGTGTGGGAATCCCCGGAAGGTGACGGGATATCGACGATTAAGCTGTCTTCAATTTCTGGGATCTTATCAACAGCACGATAAATTTCACTTGTACCAATCCGGATGCCCCCCCGATTGATTGTTGCATCCGAGCGTCCATAAATGACGCAAGTTCCCCGGTCTGTCACTTTGATATAATCTCCGTGACTCCAGATTCCATCATACAAGTCAAAATAACTTTCATAGAGACGCGTTCCATCCGCATCATCCCAGAAGAAAATAGGCATCGCTGGGAAAGGTTCGGTTAGCACAAGTTCCCCGACTTCATCAATATGGGCATGGCCTGCTTCATCAAAACTTTCCACTTTTGCCCCGAGACCACGGCATTGCAATTCCCCGGCATAGACTGGTAAAACAGGTGCTCCAATAACGAAGGCTGTACAAACATCGGTGCCGCCACTGACGGAAGCAATCCAGAGATCCTCTTTCACGTTATCATAGGACCATTTGAAACCTTCAGGCGGAAGAGGGGAGCCAGTCGAGCTAATATTCTGTAATGCGCTTAGGTCAAATTTCTCTTTCGGCTTAAGATCTTCTTTCATGCATGCTGTGATGTAGCTTGCACTTGTTCCGAATAGGTTCATCTTCGTATCTTGAGCTAGCTTCCAAAGCGTATCGGTGGATGGATATGCAGGATTTCCGTCATAAAGTATGATCGTTGTTCCCGTCAGCAGGCCGCCGATTAGGAAATTCCACATCATCCAGCCTGTTGTTGTGAACCAGAAGAAGCGATCATCCTCACCTAAGTCACAATGGAAGGTGAGCGCCTTCAGATGTTCGATTAACATACCGCCTTGACTATGTACGATTGGTTTAGGCTTTCCAGTCGTGCCGGAAGAGAATAAGATCCAAAGCGGTTCATTGAATTCGACGTGTTCAAACGTTAAGACTTTTGTTTCTGTATTTTCTGTAGCCTTTTCCCAGCTAATTGGGTTTTTCAGCTTGCTAAAGTCAGCATCGGTTTGTAAATAAGGTATCGTGATGGTTGCTTCAAGAGAAGGGATTTCCGATTGAATCGATTGGACAGTCTCCAGTCGGTCGAACTCTTTCCCGCCATAACGGTAGCCATCTACGGTGAACATAACTTTTGGTTCGATTTGTTTAAAACGGTCTATGACACTTTGCGTTCCGAAGTCAGGTGACGCGCTGGACCAGATTGCTCCTAAGCTTGCGGTTGCAAGGAAAGCGACAACGGTTTCATAGTTATTGGCACTATAGCTAACGACTCGATCCCCTTTTTGCACACCGAGTTTCTTCAATGTTTGCTGGATGGCTAAGGTGTCCTCGTACAACTTCCCCCAGCTCACTTCTCTAAGTTCAGGTCGTACTTCGGATGTATGGATAATTGCCGTTTTCTCTGAATCTCTATTTCTAAAAACATGTTCCGTATAATTGATTTTAGCACCTTCAAACCATTTCGCACCGGGCATTTTCCGTGCAGAGAGGACGGTTCGATAAGGGGTGCTTGATTCGATATCAAAGTATTCCCACATCGCTTCCCAGAATGCTTCCAGTTCGGATACGGACCAATCCCATAGTTTGTCATAGCTATCAAATGAAAGGTTGCGATTTTGTTGCAGCCAGACCATGAAGTGGTTCAGATTGCTGTTTTCTTTTCGCTCTTGTGTTGGTTCCCATAATAATGTGCCTTCTTGAATGCGCTCCATCTGACGACCTCCTTATAGTTTTGTGAATTACTATCATTATATGAAAACGCTTGCTGTGTGTAAAGGAAACCTTCTATATAGGATAGGAAGGGGATGATTGCCCCTTAAACACAATCTATCACCCGAGAAGTTGATTTAAGGAAGTAATATTTTCCATTAAAAACCTTTTGTTTTTTTCCAATCCTCGTCGTTTGCACCAGCCGATACTGTTAAAAGCATCGGTGAAGCGATAAAATGGCAGTACGATTTCTAAATTAACTAAGGGACTTACACTGTTATATCCATTTGTATATGCTTGCAATAATTTTTCATCATAGCTTAAATAATCCCGGTACAATTTAGTAAAATCCACTTCTGTAGCTCCAAATCTCACACTTTCAAAATCGATTATTCCAGAAACGTTCCCATTATTGATTATTATATTTGCCGGTCGAAAATCCATATGAATAAAACTTGGGCCATCGGGTTTCGGCAGCTGATTTTTCATGAACTCAAATTTGTTTAGAGCCTTTTTAAATAAATGATCATCTATTATTTCTTTTACATCCTCTGCAAAACTGTAAAATTGTTTTTCAATAAACAAGGGCCAATTAGCAAATTCGTTTTGGACCGTATGTAATGGATGTGGTGGCTCGATGCCATGCATGGATGCATGTACAACACCAACTTGATAGGCTGTTGCTTGGGAATCGTTTTCCGACAGGGGCTGTCCCTTTAATGCAGATAACAATAGAGCTCCCGGTATTTCCTCATTACCGGACCAAGAATCCAATAATTCCGGGATGGGGATGATTCCTTTTAAAATGTGATAAGCTTCCAGTTCCCTTTGGAATTTTAAGTTGGAATAAGGAATCTTTAAGAAAACATACTCATTATTTGATAATTGACATCGATAGACAGTAGAACTGTGTGAATCATCTACCTCATGAATCGTATCTAATTGTAAGTCAAATTGTTGAATGATACGCTGTAACATAATATTTCCCTCGCTCCCCCTATGTTCAGATTAGTTATTGATTAACTCCTTAACCCACTGAATACCCTCCTCGACAAAAGCTTTAGTAGGATTGGAATGTGGGGTATGCTCGAAAACAAAAAATACATCGGGACTTTTAGCTAGCTGTTTGATTAGTTCTTTTACTTGAAAATGGGAATGGTCAGCTTCGTATGACGGGTGGACTGGTATCCATATATATTTTTCACCGTGGAACTCTACATGATGTAAGTGAACGACTTTAATATGATCGCGCCATTTCTTCACATAGTTTAAAGCAGCGCTGCCGGTAGCGAGTAAGTAATCGCCAACGTCAATACATAGTTTAATCCCATATTTGTTCCAAGTCTCGAGAGGGAACCGGTCCAATGCTTGAATGCCAAAGGGAGAGCGGTTATGTCCCAGTTTCGGTTCACAGACGATCGGGATGGCATACTTTTCTTGCAGTTGGTGGAATCTTTTCAATCCGTTTTCAATCATGTCATTTGTATCCAGGTCTTTTTCTTCTTTAAAATATGGGAAATGGACTAAAATATACGCTGCACCTAATCGGGCCATAGCCTCAACCTCAGATTCAAACTGTTCCCAAGCTTCCTCTGGTTCAAATTGCACCTTCTCCACTAGATCGTATTTACTCATGTGTCTAAGTAATGGTGAGTGGATACCATATGTTATGTTTTCTTGTCTCTTAAAATGTAAGAATTGGTGGAAAGCTGCTTCATCTGGAAATTCCCCGATTTCAATATGGTTGATCATTTCATAGGTGAACAAGTCTCGTAGCTTGCTGGGGTCGGATAAAATCACACTTCCAGAAAGTCCGATGGAATGGGCCATGTCGCAAATACCTCCTATTAGGGATTAAATACACCAAAGAAATCTTAAAAATCACTCTAACTTCTGATCAGCCAATTGTACAAATTCAAATCCTGCTGCTTGTAAAAGAGGAACTGCGGTACGCACACCCTCGGCTGTTCCGCTATTTGGCTGGTTCATATGCAACAACGCAATCGATCCTGCCTCAGCATCAAGTAAAGCACGTTCCACTTCCGCAGCAGAATACGTCGCGCCCGCATCTCCTAAAATATCAAAATTTACAATTTCATATCCTAAGTCGTTGGCAAGTTCCACAGCAATCTCATCATAAAAGGCTGTTCCGGAGCGGAAGAGCTTCATGTCACGTCCGGTTAACTCCTTTATGGTATCGTGATTGCCCATGATTTCAGCAAAAACCTCTTCCGCTGAATTCGTGCCCGGAATTCCCCAGGCCTCAGCCCCATCAACAGAAAGAGGAGCGTGGGTCGTTCCGTGGTTTTCGATTTGGAAAAGCGGATCATTTGCGAGCTCCAGGAAAGTCTCTTCGTTGTCTGAGATCCAGCGTTTATTTACAAATAACGTAGCGGGAATTTCATCGTCACGTAGAAATGTAATCAATGCTTCGTCATAACCGTTGCCGAAGTCGCCACCACACGCGTCAAACGTCAGAGCGATTTCTTTTTTATCTGTAACGAATCGCGTTTTCACTCCTGTGACATTTTCTCCCCATTCTTTAGGTTCACGTTCGTATGACGTTAAATCAATCTCTAATTCTAGTTGTTCTTTAAATTTCACGTTTTGCACGATCCCTGCCACTTTTTTAGGTTCAGAAATGGTAGGTTCATTGCAACCCACGAGAAAAATTAAGCTTATAAGTAATATGATATATCTCATTCCACTAACCTCATATCTTCGTTTTTTATTTTGACAAAATTGAGGGAGTTCATTATGTTTTATCTAAAGTATAATTAACGTCTATCAGTATAACAAGGAGAGGATGGAATGAAAAAAGTATATGGTTTTACAGTGGACGATGAAACGCGTTGTACTCACTACCAAACGAAAAAAGACATTATCGCTATCAAATTCAAGTGCTGCGATAAATACTACCCATGCTACAAATGCCATGCGGAGGCGGAAGATCACAAGCCGATATTATGGGAAAGGACGGAATATGATGAAAAAGCTGTGCTATGCGGTGTCTGTCGTAAGGAGCATACGATTGATGAATATTTGCACACGGATCGCTGCTTAAGATGCGCATCTCTATTTAATGAAGCTTGCGAATACCATTATCATTTGTATTGGAAACGGTAGTAAAGTAAATGCTGAATCTCTGAAACGGGGGTACGTTTTAAATTACCCAGATGAAATAGAGCGGCTGATGATAAGGAGTAAGATAGCCCTCGTATAGCTGGTTGGGTGAAAACCATTTTACTTCTTCGTCAAACTCAGTTTACATATAATTTTAAAAATTGTAAAACACTTTCTTTTATTGGTATTGGAGTTTTCCGAAAACCCGTATTAAAGTAATAAAATCGAAAAGATGAGATTAACTCTAAGAGAATATGCTACAATAATAAAAGATAAAGCTGTCATTAATATCGGACAAAGGAGGTTGAACAATGGCTATAAGTAATGAAGAATTAGTTGAAATGATAAAGAACCTACCACAATCCGCTAAGAAATCAGCATATGATTATTTAAAATATTTAACCATAAGCCATGCCCGACCAAATTGGGATGAAATTATGGAATTAGAACCGGACGAAACTCCTTTGAGTGAAGAGGAAAAACGACAACTAAAGAATAACTCTGAGTTTGTGTCATGGGAGGAAGCAATGGATGAGCTTAACTTACCAACTGACACTGAGTCGTGAATCGATTAAATTTTTAAAAAAGCAAGAGAAATCTGTACAAGTTAGAATAATAAAAGCTTTACAAGGGCTTACAATACAACCTCCAATGGGTGATATAAGACCATTGAAGGGAAGAAAACGACAATTAAGACTTAGAGTTGGAACATATAGAGTTATATTTGAAGCTAATCACAATGAGAGAGTAATTTATATACTAACTATTGATAACCGTGGCGGTATATATAAATAATTTGAAGAATATTAATGAAGAACGTGTAATTTTTCAAGGACGATTTTATATTGTGACACTAGTTTCATAAAGGTTACTAACACTATACTATCTTTTCCAATCAAAAAACTCCTAAAGCCTCCTCATACCTCTTACCAGCTTTAGGAGTTCATTTTAATCTTTTTTCGAAACAGCCTGTGTCATCTGATGCCACACCGATCCCTTCGCTTCCTCGCCGCCTTTAATTCGCTCTAAGGCGAGTTGCACTTGCATGCGTACTTCAAATTCTGGATCATTAACCTTTGCCTCAAGGGCAGGAATGGCACGTTCGTCCCCGACTTCATAAAGGAACATGGCACCTCTCCAGCGAACAATCTGACTTTTATCATCCAATGTTTTAATCATTTCCGGGATTGCTTCTGTAAATCCAAGGTCGGATAGACAATCTCCTGCTGTTCGCCTTACGTTCACTGCCTTGTCTTTTAGTGCCTTATACAGTGATGGCAGCACTTCCGGTTCTTCAATCATGCCAAGGTAAGCAGTTGCGAGTCTCCGGACAGATGCCTTTGCATCATCCAACGCTTTATCTAACAGCGGAAGATGCTTAAGCGTTGGTTCAATAATTTTATCGAGTGCTGCATAACGCACTTTCCAATCGGGATCATCTAGGACCTCTAATGGTATGTCATCATCTGAGTCACGTTCCAGTTCCGAAGCGTCGCGATCCTCAATAGCAAGTTCAACAAGCTGATTGAGCTTTTCCTTATCATGGGTAGCAATCAGTTCTTCTACTACTTCTTTACCAATTTCATCACTTTTTCCGTAACGGGGATCCTGTTCAACCCATTTACGTTCGAAAATGAAACTTTCCGACGCCGCAGTTGCTTTCATGATTGCTTCTTGGAATTCTTCCGGAAGGCCGAAACGTTTTTCATCATCGCCTTCTTCTAGCTTTACTTGGATTGGAATACCACGGAAAAATTGGACGAACACGTTTATTTCCCCGAAATCTTGTGTCGGTTCGCTTGCATCTTCCATATGTAAGTCCTCGACAGTTTCTTCCGACCCAAGCACTTCACGCACTTGAGGAAGGAGTTCTTCCCAAGGAACTTTCGGAGCTCGTGCTAGTGCAATGAAATCAACGACACGATAAATATTTTTAACACCTTCAATTTGAAAGAGCTCTTTCACATATTCAGGAGCATTTGTTAAGTCATCACCAGCTTTATAATTATAATTTTCACCAGCTGGAAGTTCCTCACTCACATTGATTTTCATGGAGTGGGGGCTTGGCGTCGGTTCAATTGAAGTAATTCTCACCGTAAAAAACCTCCTAAGACTTCTCGTTGTATAAGAAACTATAAAATAAAAATGCTATGGCAACTTAGGTATCTAGGGCTAGCCGCGTCCGGCTCAAGCGCCCAGCAACTATCAAACTTCACACTCCTCCAATCGATAAGTCAACATCAACTCAAAGAGAAAAGGAAGGCCGACTAAGAACGGGCCAAGGCCCAACATCGGCATACCCCTAAAGGGGCATGTTTCCTTTATCTCATTCCGGAGTGCTCCAGTTTGTACGTTGCTACGACGCACAGGATGTGCTAGTACAGGCGTTGCGACAGGACGTCGCGTACTTAGCCTGTAAGGGCGCTTACGCCTTTGCTTCCCGTTTACCGGAACCAGTTTTTTATTTTTGAACGCAGGGTTTCTTCTTTTTTCTCTTCCTCGTTTTCTTCTTCTGGTTCTTCTTCTTTTATGAAGATTTCTTCTTTATCGATGGCGTAATCATACGTTAAAACAGCGCCAATATCGGTAGCATTTTCTTCGTTGGTGATTGTAGTATAAGGGATGTTGTACTTTGTGGCGAGTGCTTTTTCCTCTGTTAGAAATCGGTAGGCAACATGTCCATTCATAATGAGCCTAGTACCGGGATGTTGCTGCATCGCCTCTTCTAATTTTTCGAGTCCGGAGTCACTCATGACCTGACCGATTGTAAGGGCAATGACAACCCGTTCGCGCAAGGTACCGAGAAACCGGATTCTTTCATCTTCTTTTGGAAGACGGACACCGTGTATCCCTTCTGTTATATAGTCATCTACATTTTTTTTGCTCATTGTTAATCATCCTTTAGAAGATGTTTTCTTACTTTAAATGTACGTGAATCATGGCTAAAAATCAACTAAAGGCAGTTCTACCTGCAATCTTTTCCAAATGAAAAATCAGGTCTCCACCATGTGAAGACCTGAAGTTTGTCATTTATTCTTAATTCTTCGGATGGCTGCTCGATCCCTTGCTTGAGCTTCCCAGTCGTCCGCGTCGGCAAACTCATCGGAAAATTCGACATCCATTCCGTCACTATATTTTAATTGGTGCTTCGGTGTTTGACCTAATGCGGCATTCTTCCTTCTCTTGTGTTCATCTCTACCCATGATAAGTCTCCTTTACGTTTAATGAGGCATTTGCCCTTGGACTTTACCAAAGCTGTTTATATAATTTTGCATGTCTTCTTGCTTCAATTGTGGTACCTGATAATATTTATTTTTGTTTTGGTAAAGGAAAATTTCGTATGCCATTTCAATGAGGTTCGGGATACTGTCAGCAAATACACGGCGCAGGACTGGATTTGTTGCTTCCAGTGCTGTCGTTGTGAAGTGGGACGCACAGCCCTTTAAATGTCCCATCATAAAACTGGAGTAACAAGCGTCATTGATTTCATTCATCGATTGGGCAGGAGTCTTCGGTTGGCTTGGTTCCATGCCATAGGTTGTATCATTTCCATATGGCATATTATACGTTTGTGTTTTTACAGCTGGCTCCTGACCGGTTTGCAGGGCATCTATAATCGTATTGTACATTTGAGTCAAATACGATTTCTGTCTGGAAAGAAGTTGCTTTAATTCTGGGTCTTGAATATGCTGTTCGTATATAACAGAATGTTCAAGCGCGCCGACTAAGCCATCAATCGCCTCATGAGAATCAAAAAGCTCATGTCCTCCATGACTTACTTGGGCCGGCATTTGGGATGATTCGTTAAAATTTTGATTTTGTTGTTGATTGAACAATTGGATGACCTCCTTCATATGATCGGTATTATTTTCTTCTGATTGAGGAATGTTATGCATGATAAATTTTATCCAAGCGATTTGTGTTCGATTTTTCACGGGAATCATTTGTAATTCCCCCGCCTAAAAAAGAAGTAATCTTTTTTAAGCAGGAGCTAACGGACGCTAACCCCCTGATTGATCCAACTAACATTCCGTGAGAAAAGTACAAAGCTTCAATAAAATGAGTTTTGTTTTATACAGCTTATTGGAATTTTGATATGATGGGGATAGTTGAAGAATAAGGGGGAAGATGTACCGTGAAGGAAAAGCAACCGATCCAGTTGGATGAACGGATTTCGTTGATTGATGGGTTTGATATGGACATACCAAGCAGGACAGGTACATATGTCATTCAGGAAGAGGAATTGACATTGATTGAGGTGGGGCCGAGTCCGTCGGTGAAATATATTAAGCGCGGGCTTGAAAACTTAAGTAGATCGCTTGCGGAAGTGAGGTATATTATTGTTACCCATGTTCACCTTGATCATGCGGGTGGCGCAGGCTTTTTACTTCAGCAATGTCCAAATGCGACGTTGATTGTCCATCCACGCGGCGGGAGACATTTGATCGATCCGACGAAGCTTGCGGCAGGTGCGCGGGCGATTTATGGTGAAAGTTTCTCGGAAATTTATGATCCGATTGTTCCGGTTCCGGCGGATAAAGTAGTTGAGAAATCTGAAGGTGACACGCTTGATATTGGACCGAATTGCACATTGGAATTTTGGGACACACCGGGACATGCGAAACACCACTTCAGCATTTTTGATCCGGTAAGTAATGGAATTTTCACAGGGGATACAGCGGGAGTCCGTTATGAATTATTACTGCAAGATGGGGTGGAGTTATACTTACCAACGACATCACCAAACCATTTCAATCCGAATGATATGCATGCATCAATTAATCGCTTTGCGGAAAAAGATGTCGACCGAATTTACTTCGGCCATTTTGGTATGACGGAAAATCCAAAGGAAGCGTTAAAGCAAGTGGCACAGTGGCTGGATATTTACGTGGAAATCGCGGAAGAAGTTGTAGACGAAGGCGGCGACTATAATGAAATCGCTCGCAGAATTATGAAAAGGGTAAAGGAACATTTAAGAGGTCTAGGCATCCAGGATGATCATGAGGTGTACATTATTATTAACTTGGATGTACAGATTAGTGCGCTAGGGATGATTGATTATTTTCAGAAGATAAAACAGTGAGGATAAGTAAGGCAAGCGGGTGGATTGGGACAAGTTCCTGGTTCACCCTTTTTGGGCAGAGGCCCCTTAATTAAAAGTGATCATGGGAGCTCGAATACTCCATGATGAATTAGCAAAGAATAATCTTTAAAGAAAAGGAGATTATTCTTTATGCTTGGACTTATTATTGCCATCATTGTGTTAAACATGGGTGCATTTTTATGGGTGAAGCGACTCGCTAAAAGACATATTGTTCACATCTGTGTTTTTATTATCCTTTTTCACTTATCAGTTGATCTCTTTTTGAGTGTGAAATACGGGGCATATTGGTATTTCGACAGGGGACTTCAATGGTTGGATGTTCTTCCGGTTGCTCTGTTATCCCCGCCAGCTGCTCTTCTATTTTTAAATGGATATCCAACTCAAAGCTCTCGATTCAAGCGCGTACTATATATTCTGCTCTGGTCCCTAATCATTACGGTTTTTGAAGCTTTAACCATGCTGCCTGGACCATGGGGATTCTTTCATCATGGGTGGTGGAAATTGACATATTCCGCTCTCGTTTACCCCGTATTATTCTGCATAATATTGCTTTATTATAAATGGATCCGTGGAATCGACGAGAAAGAGAGCAAGGGGTTTGATCATTTCCCTAAGGAGCCACGAAAATGAACAATTATAATAATGATAATACAGCGAGACGTTATAAAGCGCATGTTAGTTTATATGGCACTACGCAACTTCATCTGAGAAATCCTTATATTATTGCCTGGTGGTCTGCCGCGTTCCCAGGGTGTGGTCATTTACTCTTATCCAAGTACCTGAGAGGGTATTCCTTTTTCTTCTGGGAAATTATCGTGAATAATATGTCTCATTTGAACCTGGCTATTGTGTATTCTTTTACCGGTAACTTTCAGATGGCAAGGGAGGTTCTCGAGCCAAGAGTACTTCTTTTATACTTACCGGTCTATATTTTCGCTATATGGGATAGTTACCGAACAACAGTAGATCTGAATAAGATTTTCATATTAGCTGAACGTGAAAATGCCAGCTTTAATTCTTATGCCATTGGCTCTGTGGGAATTAATTATTTGGATAAAAGAAGTCCATTGATGGCGGTATTATGGTCTATTTTCACCCCGGGATTGGGGCAATTATATATACACCGGGGGTTAACAGCTGCTCTTATGCTAATTTTTTCTATCATTTTTGTTTATTATTCAAATGCACTTATTGCTGTCCATTTCCTTTTCCTAGGAGAAATTAAACAGGCGACAGCATCACTTAACCCGCAATGGTTTTTATTTATTCCTTCGTATTTCTCGTTTGCCGTGTATGATGCTTATGTGAATACAGTGGAAAATAACAAGTTGTTTGAAAGCGAACAACGAAAATTTCTCCAGCAAAATTATCAACAATCTCCGTTTAAAATTCCAGATCTTACGAGGTGAAATAGATTGCAAATTTTTTCTACATTTGAGCATTCAATATATCTTGAACTAGTGATCACCGCAATCGAGGAAATGGGAATACGTAGTGAAAATATTCTTGCGGTACCACTGATAAACCGTATGCAAGAAAGAAAACTACTCGATACACTTCACCGAGCAGATGGTTTTAGTTTATTTGATAAGGCGGCCGCAATTGGAACAGCATTTTCTGTGATTGGAACAAGTATCGGCTTTGCATTGGAGTGGGGCCCGATTTTTTGGGGATTAATTTATGGGGCAATCGGATTTATGATTGGATTTATAATTGATTATATTCTTAATAAGGTTGTATATAAAAGAAAAAGGGTTTCGAGGGGAAAGTATGCTGAAGTAATACTAGTGATTAATTGTCCGGATGACCTAGTGGAGAGAGTTGAAGGGCTGCTATGGGATCACCTTGCTTTAGGGGTGGCTAAATTAAAAATGTGATTTTTACTGAATAACAGTGTGAATTTATAAGGATGAGATCATTGTATGATGATCTTATTTCTTCGTTATTCATTTTTAAGATCATTCAATTTTTGCAGCCTGTAGAAGTAGGGCGAGGGTTAAATCTTAAATCGTCCGTTTGAACCAGATTTGAGGGTTCGGGCAAATTAGGTGCTGTAATCATCCGTTAGAGCTGGATTCGAATTCGTTTGAGTGAATAAAAATGCTCTAATCGCCTGTTTATTCCGGTCTCTAGTTCGTTCGGGATTTATGAAGTCTATCAGTGAAAAAATTGTGTGAAATAACAAATAAAATTTAAGGTATTATGATATTATTTATGAATAGAGTGCAACTAAGAAAGGAACTAGCTCTCCATACAGAATTTAGATGTTAGGGGATATGTATGAAAGGGGGGACAAGAATACTTATTTTTAGGAAGTTAACTACGACTTTTGTTACGACTTCGCTTCTTTCCATTTTTTTCGCTCTTTTCACGATCAATTTTGGCTCTGAAATGGAATATAATCAAGGAAATCAGTTCCTCGGTTGGTTCTATGTTTATACAATGTATATCGGATTAATCATCCTTTTATATGGAAATATTGTATCCGTGGTGATTGAACTTTTACAGAGAAAGTGGTTTCAACAGTATGATTGGTTGTATGTAATGCTTCTTGGCTTATTTGGATTAGCCAATGGTATCCTGTTTCATAATCTATTGGCCGCTTTGTATGGAATGATGGCTGCGATTCTCTATGGGATTATCGATAAATGGTTACAGGGCAGAAGGAAAAAGGCAAAAGGTATGAAAGCCGCCTTCCTTATACCAATCGCTACCATTGTTATTTGCTGGGGTTATTTACAGATTATCTCACCTCCCCTGCCACCATTTACAGAGGAAGATGCCATTCTCGAGGCAACTTCTGATGAAGATTCAATTACGGAAGGCTTCCCTAAGTTTGTTGGAAAGTGGGAAGAAAGAATTGAGGATTATCGCGTTATAAAAGAAACGAGTGTAGAAGAAATTGGCAAAGAAACGTATCTCGTTACCTTCACGGAAACGTGGGAGAAAGGAGAGGAAAGGGATACGTGGTCGTTTGCTTATAAAGTGGATAGGAACAGTTTAAGTGCTCAAGGTCTGCAGGGTGGTTTTAAAGAGGATTTGTGAGAAGATTGACGTAAATTCATTCGATGAATGCTTTGACAAAAATCTGCGTAATGCTTTAGGTTCAAATTACTGTATCAATGTATAAACTTGGGAATATGGCCAAGCGTTTCTATCAAGTGACCTTGAATCACTGAACTACATGATACAGAAGTTGTTAGGTCAGTCTTGAAGTAACCGAGCTTGAATAAGCGTGGAAACAAATTGGCTCAAGTGTCTATGCACCATTTATGAATGTTTTCTCATTGCCCTACTTGTTATCCCTGAAATTCATATAACGAACCGAGGGACTGCCGATATAACGAATTTTGAGTTGATTAAAACGAATATTTATTAAAAAAGCCATTTTGACTAATAAATCAAAATGGCTTTTTTCTTTAGAAATGAATGAGGATAGACACGATTGTTTTTTATTTGTTTAACAAATCCGTGTCCAACTCCAGCATAATCGGACAATGGTCACTCCCCATCACATCCGGATGTGCCACGGACTGAACGAGAGCGTTTTTTAGCCGCTCCGAAACGATGAAGTAATCGATCCGCCAGCCAATGTTCCGCTCCCGAACCGTCTTCATGTACGACCACCAGGTATAGATCCCTTCCGTATCCGGGTGAAAGTATCGCAATGTATCAATGAAACCATTAGACAGGATTCGCGTCATTTTACTCCGTTCCTCTACTGTAAAGCCGGAGTTACCTTTATTCGTCTTAAAGTTTCTAATATCGATTTCTTCATGCGCAACATTTAAATCGCCGCAATAGATGACAGGTTTTGCTGCATCAAGTTCACGCAGGTATTCAAATAGTTTATCTTCCCATTCGAGGCGTTCCTCAAGCCGTGTTAAATCACGTTTTGCATTTGGGGTGTACACATTAACGAGATAGAAATCTTCGTATTCGAGCGTGAGAATGCGACCTTCAATTTCCGAATCCTCACTACCAACTCCGTAACGGACGTTAATTGGTTTAACCTTCGTAAAAACAGCCGTCCCAGAGTAGCCTTTCCGCTCGGCATAGTTCCAATATTGATGATAGCCTTTTAAGTCCAAATCTATTTGACCAGCTTGTACTTTCGATTCCTGAATACAGAAGATGTCTGCATCTATCTCCTCGAAGTAATCCAGGAACCCTTTCCGGACACAAGCACGTATTCCATTTACATTCCATGAGACCAACTTCATTTTATATTAACTCCCTTTAATTCTAATTGTTTCATCTTGCATAAAGCTTATTGTAACATAAACCTCTGTGCCCCATGGGATAGTAGAAAGGGAAATATATTTGAAAAAGGGATTGACAGTTACGTGTATTAAGCATATAATACAGCATATCGGGTGTATTGTGTGCTTAATACGCTCTGTTTACACCTCGTGTACTAACTTCTTAATACACAATTATACCCTCAGTGTATTAAGTGTTTAATACATAAAAGGCCATAAAAGATATTAACTTCAAGAAATGAGGAGGGTTATATTGAAGATTACGTTTAATAAACGGGATCCCGTTTACGTACAGGTCGTGCAGCATTTCAAAGAGCAGATTGCGAGTGGCAAGTATGAGTTGGGACAAGAAATTCCATCCCGTCGTGAGCTGGCGAATCAGTTGAAAATTAATCCGAATACGGCACAACGAGCATATAAGGAAATGGAGGAAGCGGGCTTGATTTTTACCGAGGGAAATAATCCGAGTCGCATTACGAAGGATGAGCAAGTATTACGTGATCTTCGTACAGAGCTAATAGAAGGTGCAGTGGATCGCTTGATTGCGGCTGTGGAACCGGTTAATATTCCGATCGATGAATTGATTGGGCTAATTCAAGAGAAATATGAAGAACAGAGGAGGGGACAGGTTTGATCGAAGTGAAGAATGTGACGAAGAAATTTGGCAGGAAAAAAGTACTGCAAGGAGTCTCTTTCACAGCGAATAAGGGGGAGATCACTTGCCTGATTGGTGTGAATGGGGTCGGGAAAACAACGATTTTAAATGGTATTGTAAACCTCACACCTATGTCGAGTGGTGAAATTTTGATTGATGGAGAAAAGCTTACGAAGGAAACATATGAAAAAGTGGCTTTCATTCCAGATGCGATCACCATGCTCCCTCATATGCGAGTCGAGGAAGCGATGCAATTTATGCAGGACTTTTACAATAGCTGGAACAACGAACGGGCAGAGGAATTATTACAGTTTTTTAAATTGAAAAAGGAAGATCGCATTTCGAGTTTATCGAAAGGGAATGTGGCAAAAGCGAATCTATTACTAGGGCTTGCTCTTGATGTAGATTATTTATTAATGGATGAGCCTTTTTCCGGAATCGATATATTCAGCCGGGAGCAGATTGCTGATGTATTCACGAGCCACTTAGTAGAGGACCGTGGTGTTATCATCACGACCCATGAAATTAACGATATTGAACATCTTATTGATAAAGTTGTTCTTCTTGATGACGGGATTGTGTTTAAGGAATTCGAAACGGAAGAGATGCGGGAAGTGGAAGGAAAATCGGTAGTTGACGTGATGAGGGAGGTTTATCGCGGATGAGTAATTATCTGAAGTTAGTGAATTTCGAGCTTGGCCGGTTTATCAAAGTATATTTCATACTTGCAGGAATTACGATTGCTTCTCAGCTAATCGGTACGGTGCTCGTTGCAAATAATTATATGAAGCTATTTAACGAAGAAATATATACGAACGGTATGACGACAGAGCAGTTCGTTGAGACTCACGGGGAGTTTAGTTTACTTCATGTGCAGTATTCTCAATTGTTTGATTTTCCCATCATTTTTGCTGCGGCAACCTTAATCATTTATTCCTTCCTCATCTGGTATCGGGATTGGTTGGGGAAGAATACGTTCATCTATCGGCTGCTCATGCTGCCGACAGCAAGAATCAATATATATTTAGCGAAGGCGAGTGCTATTTTTCTGATGGTGCTTGGGCTTGTCGCTTTGCAGGTTATTTTATTAAATGTAGAGTCTAATATTTTGAAATGGATGGTTCCCGCTAATTTGCGAGTGGATCTAGGAATTATGGAGTTTATCGGTAATGCAGTCGGTGGGTTTTCAGTGGGATTAATTATTCCGACGAGCTTCATTGAATTTTTAATCCATTATGGGGTTGGCTTTATGGTTGTGTTTATTTTATTTACGGCAATTCTTTTTGAAAGAAGTTACCGGTTTAAAGGAATTGCGTATGGGATTGGTTATGCAATTATAGCGTTCGTTGTCTTTTTTGCGCCGTTTGTCGTGGAGATGATTTTAGGAAAAAGCTATTTATATCCAATCGAATTATTTATTCTTGAGGTTTTATTGTGGGTTGTTGTTACAGGGGTGAGCATTTGGGTCAGCAATTATTTATTGAATAAAAAGGTCACGGTATAGGAGGGGAGCTTTGTGAAGAGGTATTGGAAAATCGTAATTCTGCCACTTTTTATTGTTATAACATTTGGCGTTTTATATGTGCATCACGCAATTGCTAAGGAAAGTTTGCCGCAGATTGAGTTGGTGAATGTTTCAGGTAATGAAGAGAACAGGGAAGATATCATCGTTTACGGTGATTATGTGACATATGAGAGTTCCGTTTGGGAATCGTTTAGACTTAGTACAGATGGGGTTAAATATTCTAGGGATCAAAATTTCTTAGAACAATTTAATGCATTCTTCCAACCACAGGAAATAGAGAAGTTGATGAATGAAGAACGGAATTTTATGAGAGGGAAGGAAGAAGATCCAGCTCTATTTGTTGATGATGGGGAGCGGATAGCATATGCCGGACCATCAAATATTTACTTTGAGTCAAACGAACTTGAGGTGGATGTACTGGATAGAGAAAGTCGGGAAAGAAAATCGTTTAAGGTGGATATACCGGATAATGAAAGAACGGATCACTCGTATGTAGAACAAGTACAGCTCCTTGATGATACACTTTATGTGGCAACTGTTAATTATATTATGGAGGAACAGGAATTACATGTCTATGAAATTTCGCTGAGTGATGAAACAATTGAGGACCAGGGTGCCATTGTGAGTGATTCAGTTCATAGTTATTTTGATGTATTAAATGATGGTTTGGGGATTCAACAACCAGGATATCTCGTTGTTAGAGTTGAGGATATCGAATGGGATGAAGGTATGTATACTTCAGAGTTAGTTGGTGAAGAATACTTTATTTATGATTTAGAGACAAAAGAGAAGCAGGTCATTGAAGTTCCAGAAGAGTTTGCAGCTGCAGAGGAAGAATACAGGACGGCAGAGCAAGACTACATGGAGGAAGAGCAAGAATTGGATGAAGAAGTGATCTATCCGATGAACTATACGAGTATCGGAAAGGAAGAACTTTACTTTATAACCTTCACGTCTGATGGGCTGAAATACTATCCATATCATTTGAAAGAAAATAAGCCTGGTGGGGAAAAGGAAATCAGCTTTGACGAGAACATTTTAAGCGGGCTTTCCGGAGTTTACCCTAAAGGAGATCATCTGTATTTCCATAGTAATACAGGAGAAGATGGGAACCAGAAAAAGTTGTTTAAGGTTGACCTCGAAAGTGGTGAAACCGTCTATGAGGGAGAAATCAAGCTTACCGATGTGCCGAAAGAGACGCATGCTTATAATGTAGAAATCTATTCAATCGAAGAAAAACGGTAAAGAGAAACGTGGCTTTAGCATTAGTCTAGAGCCACGTTTTTATATATTTTATCAAGCTTTTCCTCGAGTAAATCCATATGGACGATTCTTGCTTCCCGAATATATTCTTTCCCTTCCACAAACAATAAGAGAACGGGAATGGTGAAGATGGAAAAGCGCCCAGCCACTGCTTCCACATCATCTGCATTAATGTGAGCGGGATGAATCTGGGGATAGTTCTCCAGCAAGCTTTGCACCTTCGGGAGTAAGGCATGACAGACACTGCAGTTGGTCCGAGAAATATATAGGAAAGATAAGGGATGGCTTTCGATGAAGTCGTCAATTTCTCGAATGGAATGAAGCTCTTGGAATACGCGCATGCTATGACCTCCAAATGTAAGATTTATTTTATTATTATAACAGGGAAGTGTGCTTAAACCACGTTTAATGTTTATGTGGACTTGAAGCGGGAAATGATTAGAAAAAAGAATATGAGGTGAACGTAATGAATGATAAGGATAAAAGTTTTGAAAAAGTCCCAGAAAAGAAGCCGAAATGGAATGAAGAGCGCCGCAATGAGCTTGATGAATTCAAACAACAGCAACATGTTGATGACATCCCTCTCGAAGATTTGAAAATCGAACAAGAAGATGAAAAAGACAAACACAAAACAAAAGACAACTCCCAAAGCGAACAGAAATATAAATAGCGGGACATGGGGTCAGAGCATTTGTCCCATTTTGGGTCATCCGAGTTAAGGCGTAAATTCACATAACCAGTTCCAGTTGGTGCTAGTATTTGTTGAAGAGGGCAGTGATAGTCTGGATAAGTCCCCACAAGCAATAAGCTATTTTCGGAAAAGTTATTGACAAGCTCGCTCACTGCCCTTCAACGAAAAGAACTGATAACAGTCATCACTTCCCCAAATATTAGACACAAAAACGACCACTGACATATGAACATACATGTACTATTCACCGCTCCATTAATACCCGAACAAGTACACTATGTCCTATTGAAACAGGAGGTATACGATTATGCCCGAAGCTATGATTATCCGATTGATTGTTACTGCGGTTGTACTCGTAATCATTGTTGTTATTCTCATCCGCTTTCGAAACGGTAATTCAACGGAGGCGGGTCCTTCTGATTCGCTCGACATCATGAAAAGGCGTTACGAAAAAGGTGAGATTACGAAAGAAGATTATGAAGAAGCAAAAAGGCGTCGAGGGAAAAAATAAACTGGGACAGGGTCTGACCCCATGTCCCAGTTTCATTTACGCTTTGAAGCGGGTGAATTTTTCTTCGAGTGGTGTTCGTTCTTTTGGTGTTGGTTTTTCGTCAAAGTACCCGAGGTGGATAAAGCCGACAATTTTTTCATTATCTTTAACATCAAGAATCTCTTTTACTTTCGGATCGTATATATGCGGATTTGTTTTCCAAACGACGCCAAGCTGTTTCTCCCAGGCGAGCAGCCAGAAATTTTGAATCAGCGTTGCAATCGCTCCGAAGTTTTCATCCCACTGTTTTTCCAGTTCCGGAACATCCATCACAGCGACTAATATTGCATTCGGTTCGTTCAAATAGTTCTCCCGGTTCTCCTGTCTTGCCTCTGGATATGTTGCTGCTACCCGCTTTGCAAATACCGGCAGCTCTTCCTCTCCAACGAAAATAAAGCGCCACGGTTCGCGCATCCCATGAGTCGGTGCCCAGCGCGCATCCTGCAATAATTCCCGCACGATTTCTTCTGTGACCGTTTTATCGTTATACCCTTTCTTAATCGCCCGTCGCTCCCGAATAATATTCGCTAAATATGTCTTCTCCATTTTTTCAGGTCCCCTATTTGTTTAATATATTCTCTCATTGATTGTAGTTCAGGATGAATGATAAAGCAATTCACATGGAAATCAAATAGTTTGTGAGGTTCATCACTGACTTTTCCTAGAAATGCAGATAAAATAGAAGGTAGGTAAAAGAATTGGAGGCTACATAAATGACGCTTTACGACGCACTTGTGTTTATACATATTTTCTCAGCTATTCTCGGGATGGGGCCGGGCATGGTAATGACTGCTGTCGTCACGCTATCGAAACCAGCTACGATGACGGAGTTAAGGCATTCTTTTAAAGTAAGAAATTCGTTACATATATTTACAATGGTAGGCGGAACGTTACTGCTTGTCACCGGATTATGGATGGGCGCTCTGAATCCGTTTTGGTTCAGCCAAGGCTGGTATATTGTTAGTCTTGTACTCTTCCTTGTTGCGCTTGTGATGGGACCGGTCGTGCTCAGTCCACGTTCGAAGCCAATCAAGCAATTGTTTGTCGATGTAGAGGGAGACGAGATCCCTCAGTTGTATTATGATTTATCGAAGGAATTATTCTTTTATGAACGGATTATTAATGTGATTTTCCTTATCATTATAGCGTTGATGATTTTAAAGCCGTTTTAGGAAAATAAAAAACGGCTCTTCCTATTGTGGGAAGTATTTGAAAATAGCTATCTCGCACCGATGAAATATGTTACCCTTTACTTAAAAGGGAATGAGTGTAGTGAGCGTTTCAAGACCCCGATTGATTTTAATATGCTTGCTGCTTCATTATTGACCCTCATTTTATTTACTTACACTAAGTCTTCTTATCTTATTATAATTTTGATTGTCGGTATATTTCATACTTAATAGATAAAATAATTACCTTAAGGGAATGGATAACATAAAAAATCTAAAAAGCTGGAAACATCCTGCACTGCTACTAATAACAATCGGAATATCAAATATCGGAGACTTTATTCATCTTGTTGCGATAAACATCATGGTGTACCAGCTCACTGGTTCCGCAGCGGCAGTGGCTGGTCTCTGGATCATCGCACCGTTAACAAATATCGTTACGAAGTTTTGGACAGGAAGTTTCATTGATTACCGGAGTAAGAGAAAAGTAATGGGAGCCACGTTTATTTTGCGGGGATTGTTCATCTGTTTAATCCCATATGCTCCAAACATGGTAGTAATTTATGGCATTCTCGTAATTTTAAGTGTCGGGAAAGCTTTCTATAATCCTGCATCCATGACGTATGTTGCGATTCTTATACCGACAGAAAAAAGGAAGCGCTTTAACTCTGTTCGGTCATTTGTCGATTCTGGAGCTTTTATTATCGGGCCGGCCATTGGAGGGGCATTGATCCTATCCACCTCAGTTGAAGCTACCTTGTGGATAAACGCAGTATCTTTTATCTTCGCAGCAATCTTATTATTATTCTTACCGGAAAAAGAAGAGATTGATAAAGAAGCTATCCCCGCATTAACTATTTCCCAAGTCGTCCGTGACTTTACGGTTGTGCAAAAGTTCATGAGGGAAAATAAGTATGTAACTTTTATTTATCTCGGATCCATTATCATTATGATCTTTTCTTTTGCGATGGATGCTCAGGAGGTTGTTTTTACGCAGCAGGTCATCGGTCTTTCGGAATTGGAATACAGTTTATTGATTAGTATTACTGGCATTGGATCGCTCGTAGGGGCAATGCTTTTAACGATTTTTTCTAATAAAATGTCATTGCGCCATATGATAGTGATCGGATTGATTATGTGGACGGTCGGTTACGTGATTTATGCATTTTCCTGGTCGTTCGCTTCCATAATTGTTGGCTTTGTCATCTTAGGGTTCTTCAATGTTTTCCTTAATGCAGGAATCATGACCTTTTATCAAAATAACGTTCCGATCGAGGTGATGGGCAGAGTTACAAGTATTTATCAGCTTATTCAAAGTGCGATCCAAGTAATATTTATTTTAGCAATTGGTGTTGTGGCAGATCTTGTTTCCTTACGAATGACGATTGTTACGTTGGCCCTCGTGATGTTAGTTGCATCGATAATTTTTTCCGTTTCTGTATTGAAACCTGACAAGCAAGGGTTTTATCGGGAGGATGACGGGGAGGCGAATTTGGAAATTAAATAAAGATTAAGGAGTTGTTTAAAAGAACCATTAGGAATAGTAATTTTAATCATAGTATCTAAATTGGTTAGGGGGACAGCCGTGCTCAAATTTATCGGAATGGATCTAAAAAAGCATCATAAAGAAGTAGTTGAATTTCGAAAAGATTCATTTAGAGTAAGCTTCGGTGATGCCTCAAACTTTGTTGCAACGGACTATTTAAGATGAATAAAGAAATTGATGTGAATGAATAAAATTTTTGACAAAATGATAATAAGAAATTTCTATTTCATACGAGGGGGAGTATATATGTTATGGGAAGAAGTTCGAAAAGCATATCCTGATAAATGGGTTGTATTTGAAGCAATCGAAGCTCACTCAGATAGTAATTATCGCATAGTAGATGACATAGCCGTAATAGATACTTTTGACGACTCGATGGACGCATTCCGTCGCCACAATGAATTACACAAGCAAAAGCCTAATCGGGAACTATACTTCTTTCGTACATCTAGAGAGGATCTCGATATACATGAGAAAAAATGGACTGGACTTAGAAAAATATGATTAAGATAAAGGAAATATCAGAATTACCATTTATAGAGGTTACAGTTACTTTTCGAGGACGAAGCTTAAAATTAGAAAATGCTTTAATTGTTTGAGTACTATTGTCTTTTCTAACAAATGGGGTAGCTTCATTCAACAAGAGTTTTTGCAATTTTAAATAAAAAGTGACTAAAAGGGTGGGGCTGCATGAAGAATAGCTTTATTGAACACATTCAAAAGGTTTATCCTAACCTCCCAATTGAACAGTTTTATCTTAATGAAATTGGCCAAAATAACGACGTGTTCATTGTAAACGAATCTTTGGTTTTTAGATTTCCGAAATATAAAAATGGAATCCTTCAATTAAAAAGAGAGACGGAAATTTTGAATTACATTAAAGATATCATCTCGACCCCTATTCCGAATCCAATTTATCATTCCTTTGAAGGGTTAGAACCAGGTAAGGTCTTTACTGGTTATAATCTAATAGCTGGTGTTCCTTTGTGGAAGGAAAGTTTAAAAGGTATTAAGAATTATGAATTGGTTAAAGGAGTAGCAAAGCAATTTGTTTCTTTTCTTATAGAATTACATGCGATTTCAGAAGAAAAAGTAAGTCGAGATTTGAAACTAAAGGTTCGTAATCCTCGTATAGAAATGTATAACTTGTATGATAGGATTCAAAAAAAGCTATTTCCTTATTTTGGAAAAGACGCTCAAGAAGAAATAACATACACATCTGAAACGTTCCTAAAAGGGGAAGCGTTCTCAAAAGTAGATATCACACTGATACACGGAGATTTTGGTGCATCTAATATCTTATGGAATCCGGAAACAAGTAGAATTTCGGGGATAATAGATTTTGGTGGGTCTGGATTAGGAGACCCAGCTTATGATTTTGCGGGAATACTCTCCAGCTATGGTAGAGACTTTTTTGATATGTGTATAAGCCTATATCCTAACGGTGACCAGCTATCAGAACGGGTTAAATTCTATAAGCGTACGTTTCCTTTGCAAGAAGCATTGCACGGGATTGAGAATGACGATAAAGAGGCATTTGAAAGTGGAATTAAAGATTTTAGATAGATTCCTGTAAGCTATCTGGTGCATGGTTTGGTTATCGTATTAACAGGACAGGATTGTTTAACAACAGAGAAGTTGTTCTTAGTGATATTTAACAAATAGTTGCTGTGATTTTCTGCTAATACTATCAGTGAATTGAGAAATTTATAAAAGCAATTGCAGGAGGAGAAAATATGTTTGAATATAAGATTGATAATGATGTTTCTTTGAGAATGTTTACGGAGGATGATGCAGAGGAGTATTATCATTTAATAGTTGACTCAAAGCAACATTTAAAACAATGGATCACTTGGGTAGAAGCTGTCGAAAGTCAAAACGATACAAATGAGAGCTTAAAACAAAGAATCGAAGGATTAGTGGAGAACGGTGGATATCCTAAGTGGTTTGCAATTATATATAAAGGAAGAATAGCAGGTACGATTGGATTTAATGAAGTTGATAAATTTAATAATGTAGGGGAATTAGGTTATTGGCTAGGTAGGGGCTTTCAAGGCAAGGGCGTAATATCTAGGGCCTACAAAACGGTGATAGATTATGGATTCAAAGAACTTTCACTCAATCGGATTGAAGTTTATATAGCTGCTGGAAATGAGCGAAGCAGAGCTATACCCGAAAAATTTGGTTTTATTGAAGAAGGTAGAATAAGAAAAACAGAATGGTTAAATGACCATTATGAAGATCAAATAATTTACGGGATTTTGGCGGAAGAGTGGAAGTGAAAATTCACTAACGGGTGCAATCCTGAAAAAGGAGAAGCACCTTTTTTGTCGAATATATTCAATAGGGCATGTTTGTTAAAAAAGGAATAAATTTAACCGAAATCGGATTGAAGGGAGTGAAATACTTTAGAATGGATATTAGAAGACCAAATGGTTCTGAACTTGAAAAGATTATTCAACTATCTCCGCAAGCCTTATTCGATGGCACATTAGGTGAAGTAAGACCCACAAATGAAAAAATTAAAAGTCTTATTGAACCATTATTGGAAAAAGGAAGCTATTATTTAATAGCAATTGAAGAAGGTAAACTAATGGGGTGGATCCTTATAGGGGAAAGTAGAGACCAATTTACTGATAAGATGAATGGTTTTATTTATGAGTTATTTGTTTTGGAAGAATTTAGAGGAAATGGAGTTTCTAAACAATTATTGAGAACTGCTATTGATGAACTAAGAGAAAATGGATACCCTGAGGTTCGTCTAAGTGCATTTGCGGGTAATCAAGCCATTAAACTTTATGAGAAATTGGGCTTTAACCTTAGAACAGTCACCATGACTTTCCCCTTATAGATATGGATTTGCACTAATGGATGGTTACTTCAATATGAAATAATATATTTTTTATTATTTCGCCTAAACTCAAAACCGCACTGTAACAAAGATTATTAAATATTGGATTTTTTGTATACTGGAGGAGAAATTCAGGCAGCAATTTTTGTGAAGTTTGTCAGTGCGAAGATTGGGTTGATAGAGCCTAGGAAAATGTCTAAAACGGGGGTAAAAGTAAAATGAGAAACAAGCGTTTTAAAATAACCCTTTCCACCATCTCCATTTTACTTTTCGGTTATCATATATTCAATTTATTTTATCTCTGGTCAGATATCCCAAGTCAGAACGCCATCCATTTCACTGGTAAGACTCCAGATAATTGGGGTTCCAAATACATTTTATTCGTAATGCCAGTTTTAAGCATCCTCATTTGGTTCCTCATTGGCTTATTAGTCAAAAACCCGGAAAAAATGAACTATGTTAATTTAACAGAAGCGAATAAAGAAATCCAGTTTGCCAGAGTTGGAAAAGTGATGTTGCTTATTCAAAACCTGGGCTTTATAGCCTTTGTTATGGCTAACGAAGCGTTGTTAAGAAATGCAGCAGGACTTGAGTCTGCCTTTCCTTTTGCAGTTTCACTCTTTCTTTTAGCGATTTGCCTTATAGCACCTTTTTATCTTTTGTTCTGGGCATTTTTGTTGAAGTACTGAAGAAGTTAATTGAGGTGTTGGACATTATTATGTAAGTTTATGGAGGTTCTATAGGAGGGAATAACACATGAGAACTGAAAAAGAAATGTTTGACCTAATAATAGATACAGCTCAAAAAGACGAACGCATCCGAGCCGTTTATATGAATGGATCAAGAACCAATCCTAAAGCCCCAAAGGATATCTTCCAGGACTATGATATTGTTTACGTAGTTACAGAAACAGCTTCATTCATAAAAAATGAGAAATGGATCGATATTTTTGGGGATTTAATTATGATTCAAAAACCCGATGAAAACGATAAATGTATAGGGCTAGATGTTGAATTTGAAAAGTCTTATGGATATTTAATGCTTTTTACAGATGGTAATCGAATCGACTTACATATTGAGACAAAAGAAGCTATGATTGAGAACTATACAAAGGAAAAACTTACGATTCCTTTATTGGATAAAGACAGCATCCTTCCTGATATTCCAAAACCTATAGATAAGGATTATTGGGTAAAGAAGCCATCAGAACCTCTCTTCATGAGTTGTTGTAATGACTTTTGGTGGTGTCTGCAGAACGTAGGAAAAGGAATATGGCGTGATGAGTTGCCATATGCAAAACAAATGTTTGAGTTTGTAATAAGGGATAGATTAGATGGAATGGTTTCTTGGTGGATTGGCATAAAATATGATTTCCAAATTTCGGTGGGAAAGATGGGTAAGTATTTTAAACAGTACCTCCCTGATCTCTATTGGGAAATGTATAAAAAGACCTATTCTGACTACAACTATAAGAATTTTTGGAACTCAATTTTTGTAGCTTGCGAATTATTTAGAGTGTTAGCAAAAGATGTTGCAGAACAATTATTATTTACATATCCAATGAATGACGATAAGAAAATGACGGAATTCCTTAAACATATTAGGGAATTACCAGTTGACGCACAAGGTATATTTGAATAATGCGAAATACGATTTGAATTTTACAATAATTTATTATAATCTTGCAAAAAGGAATGGCAGATTTGAAGGTTTTGGAGTTGATTTATGTAGTAAATAATTTAGATAATTACTTTACTTGAGCTTAATGAAGTTGATTATTCAAATCCCATTTTAAAACGAAGGCTAATTTAACTTATAAAGAGATAAACATACCACATAACAGGAATTCAGAGGAAGAAAAGAAGGGAATAGCGATGAAAATTTTAGAAGCTAAAAACATCGTCAAAGTTTATGGGAAAGCCAATGATGAAGGGTCAACGACTGCATTAAATGGTATCAACCTTTCTGTGTCGGAAGGAGAATTCGTTGCGATTATGGGGCCTTCAGGCAGCGGGAAAACAACCTTGCTAAACATATTGAGTGGAATTGATAAGCCAACTTCTGGAGAGATCTTTATAGAAGGTCAAAAGTTGAATGAAATGACCGGAGATGCTTTGGCGCAGTTTCGTCGTAGAAAGTTAGGATTTGTCTTTCAGGACTTCAATCTATTAGAAAGTTTAACGGTAAAAGAAAATATTATACTGCCGATGATACTCGAAAAGAAAAGCGGACCAGAAATGGAAAAGAAGGTACAAGAACTGGCAAGTCTCTTTGATATTGAAGCGATTTTAAATAAATATCCCTACCATATCTCAGGTGGACAACAGCAACGAACAGCCGTTAGCCGTGCATTGGCAAATGAACCACAGATTATATTTGCGGATGAACCGACAGGGAATTTGGATTCCAAGTCTTCTACCGTCATTATGGAATGTTTGAAAAAAGTGGTACAAGAGTTGTCAACCACTGTACTTCTAGTAACACACGATGTTTTCGCTGCAAGCTATTGCGAGAAGGTTATCTTTATAAGGGACGGGTCCGTTCATTCACACCTAGAGAAAAAATCGGATCGGAAAGCTTTTCTAGATGATATCATGAATCATCTCGCTCTCTTAGGGGGGAGGCAGCATGACATTTAACCAAGTCGTCTGGAAAATGGCGAAGTATCATTACAAGAAATATCTTTTTTATCTTGCATGTAATAGCTTGGCTATCCTTTTTTTCTTTATGTTTATGACAGTTTATTTTAATGAACAACTTGTTGCATTGAAGGAAATAGAAGGAATCCAAAGTCTTCTAGCAATACCGGGCGCTGCACTTATTGTGTTTACCGTATTTTTCATTAGCTATGCTCATCAAATTTTCATGAAGAAAAGGCGGAGTGAGTTTGGTCTACTTATGACATTAGGGATGACGAAACGTGATATTAGCAAACTATTGCTAATAGAAAATAGCATAATTGCTGTAATAGCGATCATCATTGGAATTGGAGCAGGGACAATTTTTTCTCAGTTCTTTTTTTGGTTGTTATTGAAAGGAACAGGTATTCAGGAAGTTGCCTTTCATCTTAATGCAGACATGTTCATCTATTCCATCGGTGCTTTCATGCTCGTCTTTATTGTATCGATAGCACAATCCCTTTACTTAACGATGAATAGAGATATTATGGAGAACTTGAAAACGGAAAAAATGACGGAAAATACGGCGTTTAAACATCCGGCTATCGGAGGGATTGGAGTAGCATTTGTCGTTGGTTCAATTATTGGACTTTTTGTTACGTATACCGATCCTGATGGCGGTGAATATCTAATGCTTTGGGCAATGATAACTTTTATCGGTCTGTATATTGCTTTAAAACATTTGACCTCTTTTTTTATCGGACTCATTAAAAAGAATAAGAATCTTTACTATGGTAGGTTGCTTTATTGGACGAGCATTGATCATAAATATAAACAATTTACCTCGATTATGATACTCGTTACTATTATGGTGATGACCACACTTCTATATAGCACAATTGTATTTTACGGCTATACGGAGACTGGAAAAGAAGCCATCGAAAGAAATCCTTATACAATCGCGTTTATTTCGACGGACAGTAAAAATAATTTACCTGCAGATGAAGTTTATGCGATTTTTGATGAATATGAAAATCCTGTAGAGGAGCATTTTACTATCCCAGTCTATTTTAAATTTGAATGGGATGATGATGGTTATCCTTATACGGTTACCTTTATGCCTCTTAGCGCATTCAATGAGGTGACTGCAAGTGGATTTGAATTGCAAGGTAAGGAATTAATCTATCATTTAAATATCAGTACGGAGGATCCTGAAAGTATATCCTATGGTAGGGAATTACGTTTCTCAATTGATGGAGAAGAGATCCTCTATGATTATACTAAAGTAATTGGGGAGAAACGCTTTAATTATTTGGATGAGTTTTTTATTATAAACGATGCGGAACTAGAAACGTTGAAGGGTAATTTAGATGGGCTTGAAGCAACAGCCCATTTCATTAATGTTAAAGATTGGAAGGACTCGGAAGAAGCAGTTTTTACATTGGAACAAGCTTTTAAAAGTTATAACGCCACTACTCCGGATTTGAATGTTGAAAATATTCTTCCGGAAGAGGAGCTTTTTTACGTTGATTCTCTGGTGAGTGATTATGCAAACCGCATGAATTCAGAAGGTATTCATTTTTTCGTGGCGATCTTTTTAAGCGTTTTATTCTTTATCGGTTCCTTTCTTCTACTGTACATTCAATTATTTTCAGAAATTGATAGAGAGGAACTGAGAATCCGTAAGCTGTATCGCATTGGAATTACAAGTAAAGAAGTGAAGGGATTAGTATCCCGGGAAATCACGACCATATTTATGCTGCCGACCTTACTCGGGTTAATGATTGCATTGTTATATCTTATTGCGATGGCAACAGATATAGGAGGAGTGTTAGCAAACCCGGGGATTTTGTTCCAGTTTCTCTTGATTGCCGGAATTTACTTTGTGATTTTAATAATTTTTCTTATTTATGCCAAGCGAAAGATGTTTATGGAGATTGCTGGTTTTAGGGAGGAATGATTCTAATTTTTCAACAAGTGTTATTAAATAAATGAAGCCCATTTTTAGTAACTAACAATATTTTGAGGAAATTTAATTAAATAATTTGAGGAGGAATGAATGAAAAATGAGTATTCTATTTAGGAATGAATTGTACGTAAAGGACATTGAGGAATCCTTAAACTTCTATGAAAACGTTATTGGGTTAGAGTTGTATGGCAGGAGTAAACGGGGTGCACGGTTTAATTATGATTGCTTTTCATTGTTGCTTACTGCTGAAGAGGTGTTGGGAGATAAGCATTACTTTAATAATAAGGCTAAAAGTGAGATTAAAGGAAATGGCTTTGAAATGATTATTGTTGTAGACGAACTGGAAGAAGTGTACCAGCGATGTCTGGACAACAATTACCCAATTGAGGTGGAAGTGGAGAAATATCCGTGGGAGATGAGGGGCTTTAAAGTGGCTGATCCGGATGGGTATTTTATAAGGATTACTTCTAAGTGAGATTTGTGAGATCGTATACTTAAACGAGTAGGATGGAATTGTTCAGTAAAATAACAGGATTGTTGAATAGTTTTTATCATGAAAAGACTGAAGTACAGACGTTCGTGAATGTATGTTCTGTATGTTAAGATATAGAAAAAAAGAGGGGAATACCGACTATGGTTACATTAAAACCTTTTTCAAGTAAGTATGTAGAGGAGTTAAATTCTTTTGAGCTACCTGAAGAACAAGCACAATTCACTGCATTACCAAGTAAGATTTTAGAGGAGATTGAAGGGCAACATCGAATTGTTATACTAGATGAAGATGAACCTGTAGGCTTCTTTTTATTACACGAGACGGAACGTGTAAAGGAGTACTCCGATAATCCTAACGCGATGTTGTTAACTGCATTATCGGTTAACTATGCAAAGCAAGGGAAAGGATATGCTAAACAAGCTATGTTCCTGTTGCGTGATTTTGTTAAAACTGAATTTCCGGATTGTGACGAGATCGTATTAGCGGTTAATCATAAAAATATTCCTGCGCAGAGCCTGTATGCAGGAGTTGGGTTTACAGATACAGGCAGGAGAAAAAACGGTCCTATTGGTGAACAATTTATTTTGAAATTATTGTTGTGAAGTAACTGATTCTTTAGCGGGAGTTATTACTGTCGAAATTATTAGGTCAGTTTAAAAAAATGGGGTATAATATATATAGAAAAGCATAACATGATAGAAACCGTCTGGCGCGCCAACGCCAAACGGTCTAGTGCAATAGCCCTTCAAGGGGGCGACTCAATATACAGTGATAAAATAACTACCTTAAATTAGCTCGTCAGGCTAGGGTGGTTATTTTTTATTTGGAAATGACAGAATAGCTACGATTAGCGCTCTATACTTTTAGATAAAGAAAGAAACAAATTAAATTATCTTGTTGTAAATCCTTTACGGTTAAGTTAAAATTATCAGATTAAGAGTACTATTAATGTTGGTCCAAATTTATGACGGTTTAATAAAATTTATATTGAGGAGAAAAATGAAAAAGGGAATAATCACGCTACTAGTTTTGATAATCGTAACATTAGGGTTTGCAACAGTTAAACTAGCACAAGATGGCATTGATATTCGAGTGGAAAATGAAACGGATGAGAAGGTATCCGATTTATATATCACCTATGGCAATATAAAATCGGATATAAAAATACCGTCGATCGAACCGGGTAAAGCATACAAACTTCATGTGAATCCAAAGGAAAATTCAAATGATGAGTTTGATGAAGCAGCCCTCCTATTAGAGTATGAAGACAACAAAGGTAATTTACACACCGAATATATTATTGGATATTTTGAAAAAGGTTATTCGGGTAAGGCAGTAGTCAATATAACGTCTGTCGATGAAAAAGGGAAGCTTGATGTGGAAATAAAAGAAGACATCTTGTTGTATTAGGGAATAGCACTTATTTTATCGTAGTAGTTTTATGGGAGATTTTAAAATGTCTTTTCTTCTAGAAGAAAACATCTGATAGGAAGTGAGCTATAATGCGAGTCTATCCTGATTGTCATTATATTACTAGAAAAGTTGAGGTTGGTGGGCTTTCAAAATCCCAGCTCATTCAGAAATTGAAGCAACATTTCTTGATGAATGAGTACGCAGAAATCCTACTATCTAATGATAATTTTACTCCATCTGCTACAAAGTACAGCCTCAAAATCGTAGAACTAACTGTTCAAGGTCTTGGTTTTCCGGATGGAGGTACAACATCGCAGCTTTTCAAAAAGGCAAACGAACTTGGTTTGGAATTGTGCCCGCTTGAGTTGGGACCATACCTGAGAATAGACTACCTTAATCAACCTGAAGGTAATAAGGAAAATCCTTCACATCACCATCAAGCTCCCCCTGGTTCTATCACTATAGCCTCAGAGATTTTAAATGATGATGATGGTTTCCCGAAAGGTTTTTACCTTAGAAATATTAATGACGTACTATGGTTGCGTGTATACATTGCAGATGATTTGCATGTATGGGACCCTGATGATCATTTTGTTTTTTGTCTACCAACAGATTAGCAGGCTTTGATAAACTCAGAAAAATCATCGTTATCTTTCATCGCTTGGATGAGATTCTTTACTATTTCTACATCTATTCCTTGTTTGTACAAATTATCTGGATCAAGATCTAGTTCTCCAGGCCAAGACACGGTTTGTAGTTCACTATCTACAAAAGCTTTTTCAAAAAATGCATCTTCTTTTAGTTTTTCTAAAGTCCCAAACATCATAGGGTTAATATTAGTTAATTTCTTCGTATTATCATCAAATTGAATCAATAGCCATCCTTTTAAGCCTGGAACGACGTTTACCTTATTTATTAACACCATTACAAACACCTCCTAATATAAAGGTGGAATTTTACTAGGCACTCGGTTTGCCCTACAATCATTCCATGCCCTCATTATATCATTCCTGTGTAATTCAAGCCATTTAAGAGCTTCCTTTTCTTTTGTTTTTGGTAATTTTTGATGTCCTGACATATACTTCCCACTTTCAATTAAAATACGGCAGCGTACTTCATTATAGATTATATGAAAATGTGGAGGATTATGATCGTTATAATATACTACAATAGTCATACCGCCAAAATTGCTAATTCTAGGCAAGGCAAACACCCCTATTTCATTTATACATTAAAACATTTTCTATTTGGTTAGAAGAAAGATAAATGAACTACTATATGATTGTCAAAAAGTTCTTTTAAAGAAATCAATGTAACTTTGGGTGTTATTTTCGTAACTTGCTGTAGAAGGAATTGCATTTTTAAGGGCTGACTATAAGGTGAATTGGGGTTTTGAATCTTTTTACATCTGTAGGTGATTATTGCCACTCTATCCCCTGTTCATATGTGAATAATAATTAAAAAAATGCCGTTGAAATAGGATTAGTGGTGTTTTTTGCGTTTATTTATAAAAAATGAATCACAGAATTAAGATTCCATATATTCTATAAATTCCCTTTACAGGTTTATTTCGTAATGTTACAATTATTTTAGAATTTTGATATTAGCTTTTCTACTAGAAAGGAGGGAGATTATAGAATAGAGGTGGTATCAAAATGCTAATATTGGAACAAAGGAAAGGATGTAAAAAGTGTCTATGCTTACAAAACATTCAAGAAGTAAGGGTATCAAGGTTCTGTTGCTGCCGTCTATTATTTCTTTACTGTTTTTTAGTCCTCTAACAACCTTTGCTAGTTATCAGGATGGTGAGGATTGTAACTGTGGAGCACTCGAGGAAGATTTAGACGAAATCGAAAATGATGTAATCTATATCGAAGGCGAAGAGAAAATTGATATTTTAAGAGCATTAGAGACGAATTCCACCTTTGAAAACAATGTTAACCACGACTCTATTAATGATGATCACAGTATCATTATTAATCTAGGAGAAAATGATTATGCAGACGGAGATGTTCTTCAAGTAACTAGCGTGTTTGAAAAATCATCGGATGGTAATTACTATGACTCAATAACGGCTTTTGTTGACCAAGAAAATAATGAAGTTTTGAAGTTGAGTTATTTCGAAATTGATTCTGAAACAGTTCATTATAAAGATTTTGATGAGAAAGGCCAACTAATGCTTCACCAAGAATTTACTTATGAAGATTTCTCAGAAGGTAATTTAGATAATGCCATTACTCATCATAGTGTATATGAGGGAATTCACTCCCTCATTGATAGAGATAGCTTTTGGTTTAAATTCGCCTGTGGGTTTTCAGGGTGGGTAGCTTGTTATTCAGGATGTGCATTCGCCTTAGTTGGTGGACCAGGAGGGTTTGCATTATGTACTGCTGCTTGCGAACTTGTTTGGGGAGCAGGTCTGTGTTAATATAAAATGAAAATATTCTAGGAAAGATTAACAGTTGCAGTTATTATCTTGGAACTGTTAATCTTTTTTTCATATCTTCTAACATTCTTCATATTGAGAGACTTTTTTAGTAGTTTTTTTGGTTACTATATAATAAATTAGCAGAGTCAACCAGTAAATTAGCATGTAATAAAACGAAAAATCAACGAATCCGTCTTCTTGATTAAAAGTTATCCAAAGAAATAGTAACGATACAGGAAAATATAATGATAATAAAATCTTAGGTGAAATTTTTAAGATACTTGTTATAGATTTATTTTGTTCCTTCAACAAAAAGAGCGTAATAAAGCCACAAATAACTAATGGAACACCTAAAGCAATCCAAGCAAGCTCAAGTTGTTTCTCTAAAATTGGTAGGCTTAAAAAAGCAAGTCCCGTCAATCCAGCATTTAATAGGTAAAATGTTATATTTGGTCGCTCTTCAATTTCAAGTTCCTGATATTCCTTTAAGTAATCTTTAGCAAGCGAATCGGGAGACTTGAATTCACTCAACATTTTACTGACTGCTCCTTCATTCGAGTATCCCTCATTCTTCAGTGAATCCACTTTGTCTTTTAAATGAATTTCAATTTCTTCTACAATGCTTTTTCTTTCCTCCTCCGGCAACGACTTTAGATTATCTGATAGTTTACTCAAATATTCATTAATGGTTGCACACAAACTAATCAGCTCCCTCTATTTTTTTAATTACCTGTAAAGATTCATCAAAAACTTGGAAACGACTTTCTAAAACATCTTTACCCTTTTCTGTAAGTTGATAAAATTTTCTTCTTGGGCCATCCTCTGGATTATCCCAGAAAGAATATGTCCAATTGTTTTTTTCTAACCGTTTAAGAATGGGGTATATTGCTCCATCAGACAAACTTAGATAAGAAGTATTCTTTAATGTAGATGTTATTTCATAACCATACTTGGGTTTCTTTTGAATGAGTAGCATAATGGTTAATTCAATAATTCCCTTTTTAAACTGCAATTGCCATTTATCATTTTCCATTACTCTCACCTCTTAATTTTTATAATACATGATTGAGTACTATATGTCAATGACACATATAGCGTTAATGCGATATATGTAATGATCGTTATGAATTAGATTGTTTATTCTTAGATAGCAGGACATTTCCTTCTTTTTAGAAGGGTACCTAAGTAAATACTTCAGCCTATAATGGTGGGATTTTTCCTTCGTATGAACTTATGTGGTCAGTTTTTCCACGCCATCAAAGATTAGTAATGGAACAACCGGGAGAGTTTGGTGATGTGATTCAATTTGGAGGGATTTGGACGAGTTTAAGTTTAAAGAAGTTGTAGTAAAGATCGTCTTTGATCAAGAGGGGACAAGCAGAAGGAAAGGTTTTCTATATCCGTTAGTATGAAAAATGTAGTATTATTAATTTAACTTCAATGGTGGGGAAGATGATGAAATTGATGTTTATTCTTGCAGCTGTGACTGGCCCTTTATTTGCTTACATTGATAAAGGGGCTACTGGAACTTTACTTGCTACATTATTTATTTTTCTTGCAGCTTTTTTTAGTAAGCCTAGATTTACGAGAAATGAGCAGTGATTGAGATGGTTACCGGGGAGAGTAGTTAAGATGAAAAAATACTTTACCAAAAGTAATATTGCGATATTTGTATTAGGGATGATAACTTATTTTGTAATTTCTACGATAATAACACTCATAAAATAAGACAGATTGTTTAAGATTTTAATTGATTTGGAATGAAAATTTCTTATTTACTTAACCGGCAATAGGGGGGACTTTCCATGTCAAAAGGATTGATACACCACATTGAACTATATGTATCAGATTTAAAAAAGACAGTAGATTTTTGGGGCTGGTTTCTAAAAGATTTAGGCTATACTTCTTTTCAAGAATGGGAAAATGGACAAAGCTGGAAAATAGATCAAATCTATATTGTGTTTGTACAGGCGGAAGATAGGTTTCTTGATATCCCATATCATAGATGCCGGGTGGGACTTAATCACCTGGCGTTTTATGCAAGCTCACGTCAGCACGTAGATGAAATGACGGATAAATTACAAGACAGAGGAATAAATATTCTTTATCCGGAGAAACATCCTTTTGCTGGGGGAGAAAACCACTATGCCGTGTACTTTGAAGATCCGGATAGGATTAAAGTAGAGCTTGTGGCCCCCGATTATTGAGGTAACGCCGATTACGGATATGATTGTACAACTATTTAAAAACGGTTCGAACGTGTTGAAAAGCACCAGAATAATGAAAAGGTAAGCGTTTAAAAATCACCAATCATGGATAAGTGATTTTTCCGTATAAAACGTTTCTGAATAAAAGATTACTTCTCATAGCTGCTCCAGGCATGTGCCTATTGAAAAATGATGCAAAATATGATATAGTTGCAGGAATTTAGCATTAAAACGTTAAAGGATTTAAGGAAGATACTGGATGATATTTAGTAATAGAAGGAGGTTATCCGATGAGAAGAATTACACTAGAAGAAGTCTTCCTGCATCCAATTACCCAGAAGTATCTCGAGCGTTCAGGGATTGCTCACGCTGTAGCTGTAACGGAGTATGCTTATATTTTTGCAAAACGGTTTGAAGTGGATGCGGATTATGCAACAAAAGCGGCGCTCCTTCATGATATTGGTCATTACACCTGGTATCGAGATGGTGAATGGGATTATGACCTTTATAAAGAAAATGATATCCATGCGATAAAGGGTGCAAGCCGGGCGCATAAATTATTAATCAGACTGGGTGAGGATCGTCACGCAGCGAAGAAAATAGCGATTGCTATCTTGCTCCATACGGATTCATACTTGCCGAATGGACAGCTGGAACTTGAACCGCTTCAGCGAGTTGTCGCCATGGCTGATGAAGCGGATGAAGAGGGTGGAGGCAATCATCATTATAGGGAGATTGACTTTGAAAATGCACTTCTGCGAATTCGTGCGCTTGATGTACAGATCAACAAGGATTTGCATGAGGGGAAAGAGGCTCGAGGTGTTAGTTAAATTAGAATCGAATAAAGTGATAAAAAGTCCGAATGAACAGGATGCGTGACGCATAAGGTAAACTGTTTGTTCGGGCTTTTTATTTTGATTGATACAACTCCCGTAACAATGGTACAATTTTATTGGTGGTATAAGTAGTGAAATTTTGGGGGTTAGTAGGTATGAAATCTTCCGTTCTAAAGAAGCTTTTCATTTATATAATTTTTCCTCTGCTTATAGTTTTCGTTGTTTTGCCACTTTTATCCAGTGATAGTTCCTACTTCGGAATGGTGCGGGTAGAAGAGAAAGAACTGAATGATGACGGCTACAGAATATCCGTCACGAGATTAGATACAGAAGAAGAGGTAAATGTTCATCTCAATGATGCTATTTTTTTTGATGCTGATAACAAACGAGTGCCTATTAATATTGTTTGGGAAGATATATATATTGGAGATGAATACTGGGTTTCTATGCAGAAGAAGAGTGTTCCGTACCGGTGGTTCAGCAAAGATAATTATAACTTATCAGCTTTTTACATGGAATAAAGCTCGGAGTGCCTTCTGACGGACACTCCGAGCTTTTCGTTTTCTTTATTCATTTTCTGCAAAATATTCTTCCATTGTTAGGTTATTCTCGACCATTTCCGTTGCCGCTTTTACTCCGACGTAACGTAAATGCCATGGTTCAAATTGGTATTGTGTTACATCTTCCTTACCTTCCTCGTAGCGGATGATAAAACCGAATGTGTGGGCATTTTCGGCGACCCATTGTCCTTCAGGAGTTTCTCCAAAATCGGTTGTCAACTGATAGGAAACACTTTCACTCGTAATATCCATGGCAAGCCCGGTCTGATGTTCGGATTCTCCAGGGCGTGCACTGAAGATGTTCGCTTCCTCTTCACCATGTTCATCCGCATATGCCTTGAACAGGGAGACTTGGGTATCATAGCCTCGATAACCGGACTGGGCAAACAGTTCATATCCCGCTGCTTCTGCTTCACTGAACAATGCTTCTAACGCTTCCGCAGCCGGTGCGCGTAATTGCTTTTTCGGTAAATCTTCTTCAAATGGGAACCTTACATCCGGGACAACAAGGTCATGGGGCTCATAGTCTTCCGGCAAAGCATTCTCTTTATTTATGATGGCAAGCTGGTCATATGGATTACCAACGACAAGCGATCCACTGCCTGTTGTTACTGGTTCGGCAAGTGGTGGGAGGCCCGCTCCTACTTCGATTGTGAGTTTTCCTTCTAAGATATTTTCCAAGGCAGCCTGAGTTGCTTCATCATATACACCTGTTACATATAAATCATCCAGTTGTAATTGAATATCTGTAATTGCCCAGGTCGTTACATCCGAATAAACGCCGTCTATTGGGAGTGTGTAGCCGATTTTTTCCAAGTCTGCTTGCAGTTGAGCTACAGCTTCTCCTTCATCCAGTTTTTGCAATTCACCAGCTGGGGATGCAACATCCTCATCATTCACTTTAACATCTTTTTCCGTTTCTTTTGCTGCTTCTGAATCAGATGAATGATTAGATGTTTCTCCGTCAGTACAAGCGGCTAGTAATAATAGCAATGTAAATAAGGCAATTATAATAGACTTCCGTTTCATTCTAATCCCTACAATCTACGTAATTTAAGTGGTTAGCATCCTACATTTTCTCATAGGAAACGAGGGAGAGCAAGGTGGGAAATGGATGTTTTAAGATTAGAAAGCTTAAAGTAATCTGCAATATATTTGAATGCTTGTTCTACTAGTGATAATTTTGTAGAAACAGTTGCAAGGAGGCAATGCAATGAATAGGATAAACCAATCAAAACAACTAGTAGGACAAGAAGCAGTAAAATATATTCAAGATGGAATGAAAGTAGGGCTCGGTTCAGGCTCGACTGTATATTATATGGTGAAAGCGCTTGGAGAAAGAGTGAAGGCGGAAGGATTAAATGTTGTAGCTATTTCCACCTCGGAAGTCACGGGTGAGTGGGCAAAGGAATTCGGCATTCCGCTTACTGATTTTTCCTATACCCAAGAACTCGATGTTGCGATTGATGGTGCGGATGAAGTGGATGACAATCTTCAACTCATTAAAGGCGGCGGTGGAGCGTTATTCCGTGAGAAAGTTGTAGCTGCAGCGGCAAAAGAGTTTATTGTCATTGTGGATGAATCAAAAATTGTTTCCACTTTAGGTAAGTTTCCTTTGCCAGTGGAAATCGTTCCATTCGGCTGGGAAGCAGTCGCTCGAAAGATTGAAAAATTAGGCGGCGCACCAAAGTTGAGAGAAAAAGCTGGTGAAATATTCGTTACGGATAACGGGAACTATATATTGGATTGTGCATTTGAAGAGATCCATGATCCGGTAGCGACACACGAACAACTAATCGCGCTTGTTGGTGTTGTTGAAACGGGTTTATTTGTGGATATGACGAAGAAAGTGATTGTCGCAGATAACGGTAGCACGAAACTGATAACGAAATAATTTATGAATTCATTTTTAATCGGTTGGGACAGTGCCTCCGACCCTTTTGTCCCAGTTTGGGTAAGTGGGACAAAAGGGGCGGAGGCACTGTCCCAAAAATAATTGATTATCGCTTCTGCAACAAATGCACACCCAAAAGGGCACTGACCCATAGCATTACAGCCTTAGAAAAAAGCATTCGTTCCCGGAACGAATGCTTTTTTCTAACGATTCATTTAGGCAACGAGCCAATAAAAATCATACAATAGGATTCAAACTGGGACACTACCTCTGACCCCTTGTCCCGGCAAAGAGTCTGCTGATTTCAATGATTGTTTTGGTTGCTTTTTCCATGTTGTCGATGGAGATGTATTCGAATTTGCCGTGGAAGTTTTCGCCGCCGGTAAAGATATTTGGAGTTGGCAGGCCCATGTAAGAAAGTTGGGAGCCGTCTGTTCCGCCGCGGATTGGTTCGATGATCGGTTCGATATCAAGGTTTTTCATCGCTTGACTTGCGATTTCCACTACTTCTTTTACCGGTTCAATTTTCTCACGCATATTGTAATACTGATCTTTCATTTCCAGCAAAACATTTTCCGCGCCGTGCTTTTCTTGCATTTCACTGACGAAACGCTCTACAGTATTTTTTCTCTCCGCAAATTTATCTTTATCATGGTCACGGATAATATAGTACACTTTTGTTGTTTCGATATCACCTTCTATGGAAATCAGATGATAGAAGCCTTCATAGCCCTCCGTATGTTCCGGTGCTTCTTTTTCCGGGAATTTCTGAATGAATTCAACAGCGAGCTTACCGGAGTTTACCATTTTATTTTTGGCGGTTCCTGGATGGACACTATTTCCTTTAAAAGTTACTTTCGCAGCTGCTGCATTAAAGCTTTCATACTGCAATTCGCCGAGTGGACCGCCATCGACGGTGTAAGCATACGTCGCATCGAAACGCTTTACATCAAAATGTTGTGGACCGCGCCCAATTTCTTCATCTGGTGTAAAGGCGACGCGAATGCGGCCGTGCTCGATTTCGGGGTGTTGCTTCAAATAATTCATCGCTGTCATGATTTCTGCGATTCCTGCTTTGTTATCCGCACCAAGCAATGTTGTGCCGTCTGTGGTCATTAATGTATGCCCTTTATAACTAGGGAGCTCGGGAAACTCCTGTGCAGATAGCACTACGCCAAGTTCTTTATTCAGCGTAATGTCATTGCCATCGAAATTCTCGATAATTTGCGGATTAACATTTTTGCCTGTAAAGTCGGTTGCTGTATCTAAATGAGCAAGGAATCCAATAGTAGGAACATCTTTATCTGTGTTGCTCGGAAGTGTTCCCATTAAATAACCATTTTCGTCGGCTTCCACGTCTTCTAGTCCAATTGCTTTCATTTCGCGGATTAATACGTCGACAAGTTCGAGCTGGCCTTTTGTCGTTGGGATTGTCGTTGAGTTCTCATTCGACTGGGTGTCAATTTTGGCATATGTAGTAAGTCGTTCAATTAGTTCTTCTTTCATCCTGCATCCACTCCTTTAATAATAGTCTGATTAGCAATCACATTACCCATAGTTTAGCATACATTTACGGAAGCGCCGAATGCGACTCCGGTTAAGTATCGGAAAATTTGAATAAAAATCTTTCTTGTTTATAAAGAAACGGCTACAATGAAGATAAGGATGAAATGATTTGGAGGGAATTTTTGATGACGAATTTAATCAGCGTGGAACGCTTAAAGAAACGATTAGAGAATAATCAAGATAATACGGTGATTGTGGATACAAGATTCAAGCTTGATGATGAAGATGCAGGAAGGAAATTGTATCTGGAAAGTCATCTTCCTGGTGCAGTGTATTTGGATTTGAATAGAGATCTTTCAGGAAAAATACTCAAACATGGTGGTTCACATCCATTGCCGGACTTCCCGACTTTCATTGAAAAACTTGGAAATATTGGGATAGATGAAGATACAACAGTTGTTATTTATGATGAAGGCAATGATATGTTTGCAGCGAGGCTCTGGTGGTTGCTTGATGCGCTTGGCCATGACAAGGTATATATTTTAGAAGGTGGCTATGCCCGCTGGGTGGAGGAAGGGAATGAAGTGACGGATGCGATTCCTTCCCTTAAACCGAAAAAATTCACCGCAACCTTTGATGAGGATAAAATTGTTGATATGCAGACGGTGAGAGAGAAGTTGGATACAGACGCGGTATTGATTGATTCACGTGCGAAAAATAGATACTTAGGAGATTATGAACCGCTTTATAGTAAAGCAGGTCATATTCCAGGAGCGAAAAATTATCCGTGGCAAGCCGTTCTTTCTGCAGATGGGAAGTGGCTTAAGGGAGAAGAATTGCAACAACATTTTTCGGACTTGGATAAAAACGATGAAATTATCGTCTCCTGTGGTTCCGGTGTTTCTGCTTGTGTTAATATAATAGCATTGAAGGCTGCTGGGTATGAGAATGTGCGGCTTTATCCAGGGAGCTTCAGCGATTGGATTTCTTATGATGAAAATGAAATTGAAATCGGGGAAGATTAAGCGATGGATGTAACACGTTGTTCCTGGGTAACGGATGATCCGCTTTACATGGAATATCATGATCAAGAATGGGGTATACCTGTACATGATGACCGGAAGTTTTTCGAAATGCTTACACTTGAAGGTGCTCAAGCTGGTCTAAGCTGGATTACAATTTTAAAACGGCGGGAAAATTACCGAAAAGCATTCGATGATTTCAATGTGGAAGTGATCAGCCAATATTCCGATTGGAAAGTGGAGGAGCTGCTGCAGGATTCTGGAATCATCCGTAACCGTAGAAAGATAGAATCTGTTAGGAAGAATGCGCAAGCCTTTTTAAAGATACAAGATGAATTTGGCAGCTTTGATGCTTATATTTGGCGGTTTGTCGGTGGAAAGCCAATCATTAATCATTGGAATAAACATGAAGAAGTCCCCGCGAAGACAAAGGAATCAGAGACGTTAGCTAAAGATTTGAAAAAGCGGGGCTTCAGTTTTGCTGGACCAACTATTTTGTATGCCTTTATGCAGGCGACAGGCTTGGTTAACGATCATGTGAAAGGTTGCTTTCTTTACGGGAAAGATTTAGCGAAATAATTGGAGGAGGAAATGGCAATAGGCTCTTCAAGGTCTAACTCAAATAGACATAGGAAATTGAGTGTTTTACTCTGGTACCGGATTTACCGGAATTATAAAAATAATACAGCACGATCAAGCAGAATTTTAAAGGATTGGAATCTAACCAATGCCCAGTACGATATCCTAAGTAGAATTGCTGAGGCGAAAACCTTATCCCAACAAGAGCTCGCCGATCAACTGTTGGTAACCAAAGCGAATATCACACAGATTATTAAGAGACTGGAGCAGCTTGATTTAATAAAAAAGGAAAAAGATTGGAAAACAAATTATATTTCCCTCTCCGAAAAAGGGACAACCGTCTACAAGGAATCCAATCAAGTACTGGAGGAATTTCAACAAGACTATTTCAAAAAGCTAACAATCGAGGAAAAAAAACAACTCCTCCATCTCCTTAGAAAAGTTGAGAAATAGCAGGTTCAATGGTGCCCTTCATCGCTATTTTGGAAGGGCGTTTTTCTGTTTATAAGAAGCTATAAAATATAAATGCTATGGAAAACTTAGATATCTAGGGCTGGTCACGCCCGGCTCCAGCGCCTGTTCTTGAGCGGGAAGATTGACTCATTCTTCAGTTAAGGTTTAAACTGATGGTAAATATCAGTTAAGTTATTAACTGAAGTGCTAATGGATAATTGAAGGGAAGACAGATAAATATGGAAAAATATCGCATAAATCCTAATAATGGATTGGAGTTCGGGATTTTCACATTAGGGGACCATTTATATAACCCGCATAAAGGAGAACGCATCTCTGCGCAGCAACGAATAAAGGAAATTATAGAAGTTGCCGAGCTGGCGGAACAAGCGGGGTTAGACTTTATTGGAGTGGGGGAAAGCCATCAAGAGTTTTTCGCAACTCAAGCCCATGCTATTATATTGTCAGCAATTGCCCAAGCGACGGAAAAGATTAAACTTGGCAGTACGTCAACAATTATCAGTACATCGGACCCAGTTCGTGTCTATGAAGATTTTGCCACGATTGATTTAATTTCAAACGGACGAGCGGAGATTATTGCTGGGCGTGCTTCAAGGGTCGGGCTTTTTGAATTATTAGGTTACGACTTACGTGATTATGAAGAGTTGTTCGAAGAGAAGTTTGAATTGCTACTGGAGATTAATGAAAAGGAAATAGTGAATTGGAGCGGGGAACATCGAGCGCCTTTACGAAATGCGAAAGTTTTGCCACGGCCGCAAGATGGATCACTTCCGATTTGGCGAGCGGTTGGCGGCACACCAGCGAGTGCCATTAAAGCAGGATTACAGGGTGTGCCGATGAGCCAGGCGATGTTAGGTGGAGCGGTTTCTTCCTTTAAACAGCCGATTGATGTGTACCGTAAGTCATTACAGCAAGCAGGCCACAATCCAGACGATTTCCCGGTTGCGACGACAACCTTTTTCTATGCGGCGGAAACTTCACAGGAAGCTTTACGAGAGTATTACCCGCACATCAATGAAGGAATGAAGCTGACCAATGGTCAAGGTTTCCCGAAACAATTATTCGCTCAAGCCGTTGACCCTAGGAGTGTAATCAATGTCGGTAGTCCGCAACAGATCATTGAGAAAATCCTGTATCAACATGAACAGTTTAACCATCAAAGATATATGGCTCAGCTCGACTTTGGCGGTGTTCCACTAGAAAAGATGAAGAAGAATATTGAAATTATCGGGAATGAAATTTTACCAGCTGTTAAAAAATACACTACGAAAAAATAAGGTTGAAAAAACGTGAAGATAGTTGCGCTATCAGGATCCAATGCCGGGACGTAGATACGGTTATGTTGAGAGAGGAAATCCAAGTAGAAAAAAAGGATATGGTTTTAAAAAGATAAGAAGGTATAAAATAAAAATGCCTTAATAACTTAGGTATCCAGGGCTAGCCACGTCCGGCTCCAGCGCCCAGCAACTATCAAACTTCACACTCCTCCAATCGATAAGTCAACATCAACTCACTATCGTTCGTTGTGTTTCCTATATCTCATTCCGGAGTGCTCCAGTTTGTACGTTGCTAAACGGGCGCTTGCGCCTTTGTTAAGAAGATACAAATAATAGCCTAGTTCAGATAAGGAACTTAGGCTATTGTTTTAATGGAATATTCGTTTTACAGCAGCTGTAAAATCATCAAAAAATGCTGGCCGATCCTCTTGGGCTAGACCTTGGTCCATGTTCGCTGCAATTCCTTCGTTATACCATTTCTGGTCTTCATATCCTGCGTTGAATATATCCCAAATGGCTTGTCCCTGTTCTTTGATGTCTTTCTCAAGTGACAATAGATTATCAAATCGGTCCGCAACGATGAGTTGCTTTTCTTCACTGCTGGCCTTTTTCAATATATCGAGGGTATGCTGCTTCCGTTCTTTCCATGACTTGGATTTATCTTCGGTATGGGACCGTACAAGGTCTGCTACTGCTTTACCAAACTCTTTTTCAATTTCTTCTATTTCTATTGGCGTATCCTCAACTACATCGTGTAAATAAGCAGCACATATGAGTTCATCACTTGCGCCGTTTTTTTCCAAAAAGGTTGCCACGCGAATAGGGTGGGTGACATAGGGAACATTGCCGACTTTCCGGTATTGACCTTCGTGGGCTTTTTCTGCAAATCGTTTTGCTTTCTCCTTCAAAAGGATTCTCCTTTCATAACGTGAAACTTCATTCAGTGGGGGTTTCCTTCCCTCCCTGAATGTTAGTTGAACAGAATCAGGTATTTACGGACTGTATATCCCCCACTTCACATATTGGGCTTCCTTCCATGTTTAGAGGTGAGGGGTATTACAGACCGTTAATACGTAATAAACGTTACAATTCCCAATCTGTTGAGAGTATGTTTACCATTTCTCCGTATTTTTCATCTCCAAGGACATGGCGGATTTGTTCTTCGAGTGCCGTTTTCAATTCTTTATTTTCTTCGTAACAAATGACTCCCAGTGGTGTTAATTGTACGTATTTACTCCGCTTATTATTCTCAGTCGGCTCTGTTTTTACTAGTCCACGCTCTTCAAGCTTCCGAATTAACTTGTGGGTTCCTTGGCGCGTGAACTTTCCATTTCTTCCGACGTCTGCAATCAGTTCTCTTCCATAATTGATCCAATCCAAAATGAACCATTCGGAACTTGTAAGTTGAATTTCATTTCGATCATTCCATCTGCTTTCAATAGCATCACGAGTCTCTTGATGTTTTTTTCTTAGTAAATCAAATATATCTATCGTAACGATTTCTCCTGTCATGTATGAACACCTCTTATTTCCGTACCATGTTATAAAGTTTAATTACCTATTCCAGAACCGTTCAAACAACTGTATAGTTGAACACCCGAGCTATACTATACAGAGCTTGACGAGGGGTTGTCAACAAGTTGACAAATTGTTGAAAAAGTAGTAAAATTAAAGTGTGACTCGATTTGATGAACGAGAGAAAATGGAGGTTGGCAAATGTTTAAAGTTGGAGATTTAATCATCTACTCTTCACATGGTGTATGTAAAATTGATGACATTTGCGAAAGAAGCTACCGGGATGTAACACGTGAATATTATATTCTGCATCCAATGGAGGATCCGAATTTAACAATCAGTGTACCGGTGGATAATGAACAGGTCGTCATGTTGGATATTATGGGTAAGAAAGAGGCAAAAACAATCCTTGAATCCTTTGAAGAACCTGGAATCGAATGGATTGAGGATGCCAAACAACGTAATAGAAAATATAACAGCTTGATCAATAGTGGTGACCGCGATGAGATTGTTAAGATTGCCAACACTCTCATGCGTAAACAGAAAGAAGCGAAAATAAATAAAGAACGAATGTATGACCAAGACCAGAAGATGCTTGAAGAAATTCAGCGGATCATATTCCAAGAATTAGCAGCATCTCTTGATACAACAGTTGAACGTATCATCGAACGGATTAACAAGATTATCCCTTCGAAGGTATCCTAATATAACGGAAGAAATTGACCTTGACGTATGAAACAAGGTCAATTTTTTGTTTCTTCAGACAAAGGGGGTAGTGTTGATTGGTTTGCATTTACCGTTCCCTTGTTTTTTGCCTGGTGTGATGATCGAGCTCCTAATCCCTCGAATCATCCAGTCCTGGCTTTGTTCAATCAACAAGAGAGCTTCTTCTTTTATTTACCAGATGAAACAAGTAAAATAGCTAATAAGGCAAATTATTTTCTCGGAGGTACTATACGATGACCAAAGGAATTAACCAAAGAAAAACCGAGCACATCCGTTTATGTTTAACGGGGAATGTGGAAGGTGTAGATAAATCGACAGGCTTAGAAGGCATTCATTTTATACATAATGCATTACCGGAGATCAACTTCGACTCCATCTCAATGGAAACGAGCTTTTTAGGAAAGCAGTTGAAGGCTCCATTTCTTGTAAGCTCGATGACCGGTGGTTCAGAACTGGCGACAGAAATTAATCAGAACTTGGCTCTAGCTGCTGAAGAGCGAGGCTGGGTGATGGCGATTGGTTCTACGCGTGCATTCTTAGAAAGTGACCAACATAAGGAATCCTTCCTGATCCGCAGGCAAGCTCCTACCGTTCCATTAATCGTCAATATCGGAGCGGTGCAGTTCAATTACGGTTATGGAGCAGAAGAATGCCAGCGGATTATTGATAAGACTGACGCAGATTCAATTGTCCTTCACTTAAATAGTATGCAGGAAATCGTACAGGATGAGGGCGATGTCAACTTTGAAAATCTGCTACCTAAAATTGAAGAGGTATGTAAGACGCTGGAAGTACCTGTTGGCGTCAAAGAGGTCGGCTTTGGAATTGACGGAGAAGTCGCTGAAAAATTATACAATGCAGGAATTGCTTACATTGATGTCGCAGGTGCTGGCGGTACATCTTGGAGCCAAGTGGAGAAACTACGCTCCCGGAATAAATTGAAGAAGGCAGCTGCCGAGGCATTTAACAATTGGGGACTACCAACGAAGGACTGTCTCGTGTCTGTCCGAAACAAGTTACCTGACGCGCCTCTTGTAGCGAGCGGCGGAATGAGTACCGGGGTGGATGCTGCAAAAGCAATTACAATCGGTGCTGATATAATCGGGTTCGCTCGTCATTTACTAAAAGCAGCGACTGAATCGCCGGAAGCTGTTCACGAGACAATGGAACAAATTGAACTGGAACTCCAGATGACAATGTTTGGAATTGGTGTGAAGAACCTAGAAGAACTCAAGAATACGAAACGTGTCAATATTATGGGCACATCCCTTATGGACGAAATGTAAAGCAAGTTTCATCTCTTTCCAACCTGGGTAATAGAATTAACAGACTGGGAGGGATGAAAATGGTTTGGACAATAGAGGATTATCCTCCATCCATGAAAAATTTACCCGACGTCACAAGGAAGAAAGCGATAGATATTGCCAACGCCATGATTGATGAAGGTTATGAGGAAGGACGCGCACTCCCGATAGCCATTAGCCAAGCAAAAGAATGGCGCGAAAATGCCACGGATGAGGAAGTGGAGCATTACCGGAAATATGGAAAAGTCACGACCCGATCCCCGGAGGACCGCAAGCATAAAAGTAATCCGGAACGAATGGAAGAAGGAGAAATTGTGCGGGCGCATGAGGACGGCTGGGCAGTCGAATCCAAAGGAGCAGAGCGTCCGAGCAATGTTTTTGATGCGAAGCGTGACGCCATAAAACGGGCAAAAGAAATTGCAGATAATAAAGGAACCTCTGTCACTGTCTACAAGAAAGACGGAACCGTTCAGGAAAAATATTCATTTGATTAATATAATGAAAAAGCAGCGGAGCTTGAAAATAGGCCCGCTGTTTTTTTGTGTATTATTCAGGCAGATTATTTCAACGATACCCCCCTCTATGCTACAATTAATGCAGTCTTAAGCGAATTGGAAATTGTACGATTAAAGGAGAACCATTTAAATGAAAATCGAAATTTGGTCAGATTTTGTATGTCCCTTCTGTTATATCGGGAAAAGAATTTTAGAAAAAGCGTTGGAAGGGTTCCCGCATAATGAATCTGTGATAATTGAATATAAAAGTTACCAGCTTGATCCGACCGCCGAGCACATTCCGGGAAAAGACTTTTATAAAACCTTTTCCGAACTAAAGGGAATCCCATTAGATGAGGTAAAAAGGATGAATGAACAAGTCAGTGCCCAGGCGAAATTAGTTGGACTCGATTATCGTTTCGATACGATGCAATATGCGAACTCCTTTGATGCTCACCGCCTGTTTCATTATGCTGAGCAGAAAGGGAAGGGAGAAGCGATGACAGAACGTCTCCTGCACGCATATTTCACCGAATCGGAATTATTGAGTGATATCGATACATTAGTTAAGCTAGCGGCCGAAGTTGGTCTTGATCCAAAAGAAACAAGTAGGATGTTACAATCGAAAAAATATTCCCAGAAAGTGAAAGAAGATATTGCTGTTGCCCACGAGCTTGGTGTGCAAGGTGTCCCGTTCTTTGTCTTTAATGAGAAATACGCGTTATCCGGGGCCCAGCCGAGCGAAGTATTTTCACAGGCACTCGCTAAAGTTTGGGAAGAGGAAGAAAAATCCCCAGCAGCAAAAAAGAAGAAATCAAAGACTTCTTATTGTACGGATGAAGGCTGTGTAGAACAATAAGGAAAAAACATACCGCAAAATAATGTGGTATGTTTTTTTATCGTATAAGAAACTATGTTATTTTCCCTTTTGGAGAGGTCGAGCGCCGTAATAGGGAAATAAACGGCGATTACTTTCCCATGAGATGAGATGGAGCGCCGGAATGGGAAAATAAACGGCGATTACTTTCCCATGAGATGAGATGGAGCGCTGGAATGGGAAAATAAACGGCGATTACTTTCCCTTGAGATGAGACGGGGCGCCGGAATGGGAAAATAAACGGTGGTTACTTTCCCATGAGATGAGATGGAGCGCTGGAATGGGAAAATAACCGACGATTACTTTCCCATGAGAATAGATGGAACCCTGGAATGGGAAAATAACCGAGGATTATTTTCCCTTGAGATGAGATGGAGCGCTAGAATGGGAAAATAACCGAGGATTACTTTCCCTCGAGAATAGAGGGAACTCTGGAATGGGAAAATAACCGACGATTACTTTCCCTTGAGATGAGATGGGGCGCCGGAATGGGAAAATAAACGATGATTACTTTCGTTTGAGATGAGATGGAGCACCGGAATGGGAAAATAACCGACGATTACTTTCCCTTGAGATGAGATGGGGTGCTGGAATGGGAAAATAAACGAGGATTACTTTCCCATGAGAATAGATGGAACTCTGGAACAGGAAAGTAAACAGTGATTATTTTCCCTTTTCAAGAGCTGGAGCACGGAATAGAGAAATTAACAGCGATTAACATTCTCCCACCAACTATAAAATAAAAATGCTGTGATAACTCAGGTATCCAGGGCTAGCCACGCCCGGATCCAGCGCCCAGCAACTATCAAACTTCACACTCCTCTAATTGATAAGTCAACATCAACTCAGAACTAAAGGAAGGCCGCTTAAGTACGGGCTAAAGCCCAACAGCGGTATCCCCCTAAAGGGGCATGTTTCCTTTTTAATTCTCAATAACTTTTTAAGCTAAGCTAAATTCTTTTATGCCCAATCATTGACTACCCTTACAAATCTGATATACTGTAATTAACACCTAATTGATAATGAATATCATTCTTATTTAGAGTTAGTTGCAGGTGATAATAATTATTAATTAATCTCAACATAAAACAAAGAGGGAATAGGAGAAACATGATCCATACATATTTGTGAATGGACTTGTTTTTTGAAGAGAAGGGCAGTCTATGAAAATACGGTACTTAATTATACTTTTATTTGTTTTCTCACTACTTTCCGTATTTGTCGGTGTCTCCAATGTGAGTCCACTCGATTTGTTCAGCTTAACGGAAACACAAAAGCAAGTTTTACTAGTTAGCAGAGTTCCACGATTGATCAGTATTATTATTGCGGGGATGAGCATGAGTATTGTCGGTTTGATCATGCAGCAGTTAAGTAGAAACAGATTCGTTTCCCCGACAACTGCAGGTACCTTGGATTCAGCAAGACTCGGAATCCTCGTATCGATGATGGTCTTCACGACGGCAACACCTCTGCAAAAGATGCTTGTATCCTTTATCTTCGCTTTACTTGGCACCTTGCTCTTCATGCAGATCCTAGACAGGGTGAAATTCAAGGACGCGATATTCATACCATTAATTGGTTTAATGCTTGGTAATATTATAAGCTCGATATCAACTTTCTTTGCTTATCAGAATGATTTGATCCAAAACATGTCATCTTGGATGCAGGGTGACTTTTCCATGATTATGAGCGGGAATTATGAGCTGATGCTTGTCAGTGTGCCCCTTCTACTAATTGCATATTTCTATGCAAATAAATTTACGATTGCGGGCATGGGAGAGGATTTCTCGAGGAGTCTAGGGTTGAATTATCGCCAAATCGTCAATATCGGATTAATCATTAGTGCACTTGTGACAGCATCGGTTGTGTTGTCGGTGGGAGTCATTCCGTTTCTTGGCTTGATTATCCCGAATATAGTTGCCATTTACCAGGGAGATCATTTGAAAAACACATTAGTTCATACCGCATTGTTAGGGGCAGTGTTCGTCCTCTTCTGTGATGTGATCGGCAGGTTGATTATTTATCCATATGAAATTCCAATCAGCTTAACCGTTGGTGTGATAGGTAGTGGAATTTTCATCTACCTGCTGCTAAGGAGAAAGAAATATGGGTTATAAATCAAAAACAATCATTCTAGCCATCATCTCCGTATCACTCGCGTTATTATATGTATTTTATGATCTGACTGGAAATATCGATTACATCCTCCCGAGACGAATTATGAAAGTAGGAGCGATCATTCTGACTGGCGGAGCGATTGCATTTGCTACCGTCGTCTTTATGACTATTACGAACAACCGGATTCTAACACCAAGTGTACTTGGACTAGATTCCCTGTACATGCTCATACAAACCGTTATTATCTTTATCTTTGGTGCTAATTCTATCGTCATGATGAATAGTGGCCTGAATTATTTAATATCTATAAGTGCAATGATATTATTTTCTCTTGTGTTGTATCGCTTCCTATTTAGAGGCGAAGGTAATAATATTTACTTCCTTCTATTAGTCGGAATGATTCTCGGTACATTCTTTGGAAGTTTCACTGACTTTATGCAGGTCTTGATTGATCCGAATGAATTCGGAATTGCCCAGGACCGGATGTTTGCGAGTATCAATAATGTGGATCGCAACCTCGTCTATATTTCGATTCTCATCATCGCACTTGTGCTTTTATATTTTAAGAGATTTTACAAGTATTTGGATGTTCTCGCTTTAGGGAAGGACGATGCCATTAATTTAGGTGTACCGTTCGACTATGTTGTGAAACGGCTCCTCATCGTCGTAGCGATTCTCATCTCTGTCGCAACTGCATTAATTGGGCCGATTACATTCCTTGGCCTACTCGTCGTTAACGTAGCTTATGAATTGATGAAGACGTATCGTCATTTTTACATTATATTAGGTTCTGTATTCATTAGTATTATCGCTTTACTTGGTGGGCAGTTCCTTGTGGAAAAAGTATTCACTTTCAGTACGACTGTAAGTGTCATCATTAACTTTATTGGTGGAGTTTACTTCATTTATCTTTTGTTAAAGGAGAATAAATCATGGTAGATTTGAAAAATGTTTTTAAATCGTTTGGTAGCAGGCAGATTATAGAAGATGTGTCCCTGAAGATTGAAAAGGGCACGATTACCTCTTTCATTGGCCCGAATGGTGCAGGTAAGAGTACGCTTATTTCAATGATTAGCCGCTTAATTGCAAAAGATGATGGTGACATTACCATTGACGGGAAAGATGTATTCAAAACGAAGAATAATGAATTAGCGAAGAAGATTTCGATTTTAAAACAGTCAAATACAATCAACTTGAAACTTACTGTTCGTGAACTTGTCTCCTTTGGCCGCTTCCCTTACTCACAAGGAAAGTTGAAAAAAGAGGACTGGGAGAAAGTCGATGAAGCAATTGCTTATTTAGAACTTGAAGAGATTCAAGATAAATTTTTAGACCAGCTCTCTGGAGGTCAGCGTCAACGTGCACATATCGCGATGACGGTTGCCCAAGATACTGAATATATCCTGCTTGACGAGCCACTGAACAACTTGGATATGCGTCACGCAAGCCAAATCATGAAAACCCTGCGTCGCTTAGTCGATGAGATGGGGAAAACAATTGTGATTGTCATTCATGATATCAACTTTGCTTCCTGTTATTCTGATCATATTGTTGCACTAAAAGACGGGAAGATTGTAAAGCAAGGCCGTGCCTGTGATGTCATTGACCGATGTGTCCTGAAAGAAATTTACGATATGGACATTGACATTCGAGAAATTGACAGCCAGCGAATTTGTTTTTATTACTAATAGTTATATTTGAACATGAAGCATGGGGTAGAAAAGGTGAAAAAAAATCCCCCTGACACAATAGGCGGCAACCTAAAAATTCGTGTCAAGGGAACATGACTATCTTTATCTTATCGTATTTTACGGATGAGGTAAATGATTTTGCTTCAAATAAAATGATTACTCCTGTTCCGATTTCGAATGTATGAGAGAAAAGGGGGCAAGGATGTATAGTAATGATTTATGTTTATAGAGAAACGGACATGTGGAGTCGAATGAAAAATAAATATTACCCTTATCATGTATTAACGGTCTGTAATACCCCCTTCCTCTAAACAAGAGGGAAAACCAAAATATCAAGGTGGGGATATACAGTCCGTAAATACCTGATTCTGTTTAACTAACATTCAGTGGGGGTAAGGAATTCCCCACGGAATGAAGTTTCACTTTATCTCCCTACTACTGCATGGAATGATATAGCTATAGTTAATAATTATATATAAGCTTTTTAAATAAGCTTAAAAATTGTACAAAAGGGAGTAACTACTTATGAGGAAATTTACGTATGCTTTAATGATTGGATTGATCCTTCTATTCCTAGCCGCTTGTGGTTCGGATGATGATAATAAAGGTGCTGAAACAAATACAGACACCGATACAGAAGAAATAGGAGGCGGAGGGGGAGAAGCCGCCGCTGGAACAGTTACAGTTGAGCATGAACTAGATACAACAGAAGTTCCTGTAAACCCAGAATCAGTTGTAGTATTTGACTTTGGTATCCTAGATACATTAGATAAACTTGGTGTTGAAAATGTTACAGGTGTGGCAAAAGGTGGTACACTTCCAAGCTATTTGGCTACTTTCGAATCAGATGAATATGAGAATATTGGTAGCCTGAAAGAGCCAGATTTTGAGAAAATCTCTGAGATTGATCCAGATTTAATCATTATTTCGGGTCGTCAAGCTTCCCTGTATGATCAACTTGCTGAAATTGCACCAACCATTCACCTTGGTGTAGATGATGGAGATTACATGAATTCATTCAAAAATAACATGGAAACGGTAGGTCAGATTTTTGATAAAGAAGCAGAAGTAGAAGAGGAATTGACAGCAATTGATGACATTATTGCCGATTTGAACGAAAGAGCTGAAGCAAGTGACGAAAAAGCATTAATCATCTTAGCTAATGATGACAAAATCAGTGCCTATGGTCCAAGCTCTCGTTTCGGTATTATCCACGATGTATTCGGAGTTAAACCGATAGATGAAAACATTGAAGCATCGACTCACGGTATGAATGTTTCCTTTGAGTACGTTATGGAACAGAATCCGGATATTCTTTATGTCATTGACCGTGGAGCTGTTGTTGGTGGTTCCGAGTCAGAAAGTGCGAAACAACTTGTTGAAAACGAGCTTGTAGAAAATACAAACGCATATAAAAATGACAATATCCATTATTTGAACCCAGAGTTCTGGTACCTATCAGGCGGCGGACTTGTATCCGTATCTGAAATGGCCAAACAAATCGACGAAACAATCGAATAAACAAATATCCATTTCATTACAGGGTTTTTCTTAGTTATTCAACCCATTACTTGAAAAACAACCTCTTCTATCGATGAAGAGGTTGCTTTTTTAATTGAAATCAGGTACCGATTTGTGGTTTACTAGAGAAAGACCAATTAGGAGGGAAATATTTTTATGAAGAAAAAAATGCTGCTCATCTTCACGCTTGTTCTAACACTTATGTTAGCAGCTTGTGGTAAAGATGACGCAGATAAAGCCGATGACCCAGCAGCTGAAAAAGAAAATGAAGCACAGCAACAGGAAGAAGTTGAAATCACCGAAGACGAGAAAGTTGACGCCGATACAGTCGTTGTGAGCATTAATGGCGACGAAGTTACTGGCGAGCAATACAATAATATATATAGACAACTAAAGACAATGTACCATATGTATGGGCAAGATGTCAGTGATCTTGATACGCTAAAAAATGAGACGATTGACATTATCACAGAACAGGAATTAATTCGCCAAGACGCTCTTGATAGTGGAATTGAAGTAACCGAAGAGGATACTCAAGAAGAAATTGACAGTATCATTGAGACAAATGGAGAAGAAGCAATTGATACACTGCTTAAGGAATATGATCTATCCGAAGAAGAATTCCGTACCCAGTTGACGAATGATTTAATTACAATTAAGTACATTGAAGAGGAATTTGAAGCTGAAGTAACGGACAAAGAAGTAGAAGAACAGTATAATCTGCTGAAAGAAGAAAGTGAAGAAGTCGGTGAACTGGAAGAAGTTGAAGATATGATCAGACAGTCACTTGCTGAGCAAAAGCAAAGTGAACTTCTTGAAAACCGAATTGCTGAACTGAAAGAAGAAGCAGAAATTGAAAAACATATCTAAGAAAAAAGATGCAGCACTTGAATCATAAGAGTGCTGCATCTTTTATCACGTATTAACGGTCTGTAATACCCCCACTTCTAAACATGAGGGATAACCAAAATGTTAAAGTGGGGGATATACAGTCCGTAAATACCTGATTCTGTTCAACTAACATTCAGTGGGGAGGGAAGGAATTCCCCACTGAATGAAGTTTCACTTTATTAAAAGTTTTCCAACCGATTTAATACATGAAAGAATGTCTTCATCTCTTCATCTGTCCCGATGGTAATACGGATGAAGTTCGCGATTTCCGGTTTGTTGAAGTAACGGACTAGTATAAGATTTTCTTTTAATTGTTCGTACAGCCGCGCCGCATCTTTCTCCGGATGGGTGACAAATAAAAAGTTCGTCTGGGAAGGTAGTACAGTGAATCCGCGCTTTTCCAATTCTTCTGTTACCCAGCTTCGGGTCGCAATAACCTTTTCCTTCTTCTCTGTAAAATATGCTTTGTCTTTTATTGCTGCAACCCCGCCGGCAATAGCTAAACGGTCGATCGTATAGGAGTTGAAGGAATCCTTGATACGCACGAGTCCTTCAATCAATTCGGGTGAGCCAAGGGCGAATCCTAAGCGCAGACCAGCAAGGGCACGGGATTTTGACATTGTTTGGATGACGAGTAAATTATCGTATTTCTTGAGCAATCCAACCGCCGATTCTTCGGCAAAATCGATATAAGCTTCATCCACAATTACGACGCGGTCTTGGTTATGTCGCAAAATCTCTTCAATACCTGCCAAGTTAAGGTACAAACTCGTCGGTGCATTCGGATTCGGGAAAATCACACCGCCTTCTGAATCATAATAATCACTTGGCTTGATAGAAAAGTCGTCCTGTAAGGGAATTTCTTCAACCGGAATATCAAATAACTTTGCATAAACCGGATAGAAGCTATAGGAAATATCCGGATAACGAATCGCTTGCCCAGGTTCAAAGAAGGCCATAAAGGAAAAAGCGAGCACTTCATCGGAACCATTTCCGATAAACGCATTTTCCTTCCCTAAGTCGTAAAGGTTAGCAATTTCCTCCCTCAACGTATCAACAGTCGGGCTGGGGTAGAGTCGAAGTGATTGACCGACTTCCTTTTTAATCGCTTTAAGAACGAGTGGGGAGGGAGGATATGGATTCTCATTTGTATTCAATTTGATGATTTCCGGATTGTTCACTTGTTCACCTGGTATATATGGGTTACTTCGTTTTACTGCATTACTCCAAAACTTACTCACGATTTTGTCCTTCCTTTTCTAAATGTCTTTCCATGAGTTCCGCTTTAATTTCACTTAGTGCCACACCAGACTCTTCCATCACTACGAGCAGGTGATAGAGGAGGTCGGAAATCTCTGCCGTCAGTTCACGTTTATCCTCATTTTTCGCCGCGATAATGACTTCACTCGATTCCTCCCCGACTTTTTTCAGCATCTTATCGATTCCTTTATCAAATAAATACGTCGTGTAAGTTCCTGGTACGGGATTGTTTCTGCGATCTTTAATCTTTGCAATCACTTGTGGGATGATATCAAAAATTGGTAATTCCGTCTCGGTCATTGTTTGATAAAAGCATGTATCTTCACCCGTATGACAAGCAGGTCCTAAAGGCTGTACCTGTACTAATAAGGCATCTTTGTCACAGTCATAGCTGATTTTCTGTACAAGTTGTTTGTTACCGGATGTTTCTCCTTTATTCCAAAGGGTTTCTCGGGATCTTGAATAAAACCATGTTTCTCCCGTCTCTAATGTTTTCTCAAGGGATTCCTTATTCATAAAGCCAAGGGTCAGTACTTTCCCGCTTGCTGCATCCTGTACTATGGCAGGAAGGAGTCCTTGATCGTCATAGGTTAAATCATCTGGTTGCACGCTCATTTTAGTTACCTCTCCTTACGTCTATATTTTCTTGTTCGAGATATGCTTTAAGTTCTGGGATATCAATTTCACCGTAATGGAAGACTGAAGCTGCAAGGGCACCAGTTGCTCTGCCATCGGTCAAAGCATCTTTAAAATGTTCGTATGTTCCCGCCCCGCCGCTAGCAACAACGGGAACAGCCACGGCTTCCGCAATTTTTTTCGTTAGCGCGAGATTATAACCTGTTTTTGCACCGTCGTCATCAATCGCATTGACAACAATCTCACCGGCTCCGAGGTTCGCTCCTTTGATGGCCCACTCGATCGCATCGATTCCGGTATCGCTTCGTCCTCCGCTGGAAAAAACGTTCCATTTTTCTGGAGAGACTTCTTTTGCATCAAGGGCAAAGACGATTTTCTCGCTGCCGAATGCTTCTGCTGCTTCCTGAATGAATGCTGGATTTTCAATGGCTCCACTATTGATCGATACTTTATCCGCTCCAGCTTGTAAAACTTTTTCAATATCCTGGACGGTGCGTATACCACCACCTACTGTAAACGGAATATCGATGACGGCGGCGATGTTTTCAACGATATCAAGGAAAATATTTCTCTTCTCAACGGAGGCTGTAATATCATATAAAACAAGCTCATCTGCTTGAGATTTGTTATAGCGCTTAGCAAGTTCTACTGGATCGGCGACTTCTTGAATGTTTTGAAATTGTTGTCCTTTGACGACTCGGCCGTTTTTCACATCAAGGCAAGGAATGATTTTTTTAGTCGACATATTCTTTACCAACCGGATCGACTAAGCGAGTAAAATCAAGAGTGCCGTCATATAGAGCTTTGCCGATAATCGCTCCGTACATTTCTTTCTCTGCCAATTTACGTACATCTGCTTCCGTCGTCACCCCGCCGGAAGCAATGACATCAATGGTAATTGCCTCATTGATTGCCTCAAGCTCCTCGAAATTCGGTCCTTGCAGCATTCCGTCTTTTAAAATATCCGTATAAACGATCGTCTTCACACCGGTTGCCTCAAGCTCCTTCACGAGGTCGAGTGCTTTTACCGTACTTTCCTTTGTCCAGCCATCTGTTGCAACAAAACCATTACGGGCATCGATGGAGACAGCAATTTTCTCACCGAACTGCTCAACCGCCTCTTGTAAAAACACTTTGTTTTGAATGGCGGCTGTGCCGATGATGACACGACTCACACCATTTTCTAAATAATCTTCAATGACTTCGATGGAACGAACGCCACCACCGACTTGAATGGGAATGGAAACAGTTCGGGCGATTTCAGCAATCAGTTCCTTGTTAACAGACTTTCCAGTTTTCGCACCGTCGAGATCGACGATATGGATGAATGCTGCCCCTTTTTGCTTCCAGTCAGCTGCTACCTCGACTGGTTGTTCACTGTAAATTTTCTCTTTATTATAATCACCTTGCGTAAGGCGGACACATTTGCCGCCAAGAATATCAATAGCTGGGAATAAAATCATGAATAATCTCCTCTCCTCTATAAGACACCTTTAGTTGATGGAATTCCTTCAATACGTGCATTTTTCAATGTTGCTTGATCTAGAGCACGGCCGAATCCTTTAAAAATTGCTTCAATAATATGGTGGCTGTTCCGTCCATACGCCAGATTGATATGTAGCGTAATTCCAGAATTACTTGCAAAGGCCTGGAAAAACTCTTCCACCAGCTCCGTATCAAAATTACCGACTTTGTCCTTTAAACCTTCTACATTATAGACGAGATAGGAACGGTTACTAATATCGAGGGCAACAGTTGCTAATGCCTCATCCATTGGCGATGTTACGTGCGCATATCGCGTGATTCCTTCTTTCGTTCCGAGTGCTTCCCGGAATGCTTGGCCAAGCGCGATACCGATATCTTCTACAGTATGGTGCTGGTCTACTTCCAAGTCTCCATCACATTTTACTTTTAAGTCAAATAATCCATGCTTCGTCATCGCGGTTAACATATGGTCAAAAAAGCCGATACCGCTATCGATTTCGCTATTTCCTTTTCCGTCGATATTCAATTTGAGGTTGATTTTTGTTTCTGATGTATCTCTTGATATTTCAAATGTGCGCATCATAATTCGTCCTTTCTCACTTGGATGGAATTGGCATGGGCTGTTAATCCTTCTACTGTTGCTAATGTCTTAATCGGCTCACTTGCAGCAACGAACGCCTCTTGTGGATAGCTGATGATTGTTGAGCGTGTAACAAAATCATAGACACCGAGTCCGGAGGCGAAGCGGGCTGTTCCACTTGTTGGTAACGTATGGTTCGGTCCGGCGAAATAATCTCCGAGCGGTTCGGGGGAATAGTTTCCTAAGAAAATTGCTCCGGCATGCTTAATTTTTGGCAAGAGTTCCATAGGGTGCTGGACCATCAATTCTAAATGCTCTGGGGCGATTTTATTGGATACATTTGCCGCTTCAGTCAAATCTTTCGCAATGATTATTTTTCCGTTCGTTTCAATTGATGCTTGGATAATCTCTTTCCGTTCTAATTTTTCCGTTTGCTCGGCAACTTGCTTTTGAATAGCCACTGCCTGTTCTTTGCTTGTCGTAACACAAATGGCACTTGCAGATTCATCGTGTTCTGCTTGAGATAACAAGTCAGCCGCGACATAACGGGGATTCGCTTGCGCATCAGCAATAACGCAAATTTCACTTGGTCCGGCAATCATGTCGATGCCGACCGTGCCGTATACCCATTTTTTCGCCCGGGCGACATACGCATTTCCCGGTCCGACGATTTTATCGACTCGTTTTATAGTTTCTGTCCCATAAGCGAGCGCTGCAATAGCCTGGGCACCGCCAACTTTATAAATCATTTCGACCCCAATAAGTTTCGCAGCAAGAAGGACGTACGGATTCACTTTTCCGTCTTTGTCCGGCGGCGTCGTAATTGCAATCTCTTCCACTCCGGCGATTTGCGCTGGAATAATCGTCATTAATACCGTCGATGGGTAGGCGGCCTTTCCACCAGGGATGTAAGCACCAACACGTTCAATCGGGGTTACTTTCTGACCGAGTAGAATCCCTTTACCCTGTGAAATCATCCATGACTTTTCCTTTTGCTCTAAGTGGTAATTGCGGATATTTTCTGCGGCTTCTTTTAAAGCAGTGACAAGTTCTGGCGCTGCAATTTTTTCAGCCTCGGAAAATTCTTCTTTGGATACGAGGAGGTCATCAAGCGTTGCTCCGTCAAATTGCTCCGTATACGCATATAAAGCAGCATCTTTTTTCTCTCGAACCGTGCGAATAATTTCGAGCACCGTTTCATCGAGAGCCACTTCATTTATGTCAATCGCTGTTTGGTCGTTCCATTTTTTAGCAAACTCTTCTGCAGTGATTATTTTCATGGTGTTCTCTCCAATGCATTGTTTAGTTGATCGATAAAGCTTCTTACTTCCGTCGCTTTTGTCGCAAAGCTAGCTTTATTTACAATTAAGCGGGTACTAATATCATCAATGTTTTCAAGTACCGTGAGTCCATTTTCCTTTAACGTGTTGCCGGTTTCGACGATATCGACAATAACATCAGCTAGACCGATAAGAGGAGCCAGCTCAACGGAACCATTTAATTTCACTGTTTCAATTTCTTGCCCCTTTCGGCTGAAATGCTTTTCGGCAACATTGGGATATTTCGTTGCTACGGTGAGTGGCCGGTTCGCGTCTATCGAATAATTGGGGAAGCCCGCAACAGAAAATTTACATTTTCCGATACCAAGATCAAGCAGTTCATACACTTCTGCTCGCGATTCTAAGATATTGTCTTTACCGACAATCCCGATGTCAGCTGCACCTCTTTCCACATAGGTCGGCACATCGACCGCTTTTACAAAGATTAATTTAATTGACTCGTCGACATTGTAGAATACGAGTTTCCGACTCTTTTCATGAAAATCAATGAACTGCATGTCAGCCGCTTCCAGTGTTTCGATTGTATGTTTTGCTGGCCTCCCCTTTGCAAGGGCAATGGTGAGTTTTTCCATATTAGACACCTCCTGTTGCTAGTTCTGCAAGGTTAAGCAATTCCTCATTTGTTTCCACTTGCTGCTCATTTCCATTTACAATAACTCTCCCATTTGATTGAAAGAGGATTCCAGCCTGTTGTGCATTCTTGGCAAATGGCTTTGTAATGACAGCATAGCCTTGTTCCCTGAGTAGTTTTGCCGCCGAAAATGCATTTCGTCTTTCTTCTGGAACATAGTAAATTTGTAATGGCGGGTTGTTATCGTCTTTGATTAGTTGATGCTGCTTAAGTGCTTCAAGGACGACGTCGACCTTATAGGCAAACCCGATCGCCGGCATTGCTTTACCGAATTGTTCCGCAAGCTGATCATAACGCCCGCCCATTAGGACTGGTTTTCCAATGTTTTCAACGAATCCTTGGAAAATAACGCCGGTATAATAATGCATATTATTGATTAACCCGAGATTTAGTGTCAAATGCTCTAACAGGTCGTAATCGGTAAGGACCTCTATTACATCTTTTAAATTATTTAAAACTTCTTGCATGCGTTCGTTTTTAATAATCGCTTTCGTTTCCTCCAGAACTGCTTGCGGATTTCCATAAAGTAGGGGAATCGCGTAGAGTGCTTCTTGTAATTCATCACGAATCTGGAGCTGCTTTAAAAATGGTTCCATTTCCGCCAAGTTTTTTGACTGGATTAATTCCTGCAATTGCTGTAATTCATTTTCCACAAGGTTTGCCTGATCCACCAATTCCTTGAAGAATCCTGCATGCCCGACTTCCAGTTTAAAATTGTCAAAACCGATTTCCTTTAATGTATGGACGGCTAAGGCGATGACTTCCGCATCCGCTTCTGGTCGCTTGTTACCGAACAACTCGGCGCCAGCTTGTGTGCTCTCTTTATTCGTTCCATTACTATTCTGTTCCCCGTATACATTGAAAATATAAAATAGCCGCTGTTCACTCCCATTAATCTCTCGGTCTAAGGCAGTCAATCGAGTAATTGGTATTGTGCCGTCAGGGCGGAGAACGAGCACTTTCCCGCTGCGGTCAATCACCTTAATCATTTCATCCTTATTCACTGTCTTCTGAATGGAGGCATACGTATCATAGTCTTCAAAAGCAGGTGTATGCACTTGTTCATAACCGTACGTGGCGAACCTTGTTCTTAATTTACGGATGAGCTGGCTTTTGATTTTATAACTCTGGACCGCTTGGTTGCTTAATTTCTCCTTATTTTGTCGCATGCAAATCTCCTTCCCTCTGAAACTTTATTATTTATTGTATCAATTTAATGCTTTATCACTTCATCTAATTAAAGTTATATAGTATTATAATAATTATGAAGAAGAAAGTCAATTCATTCTTTCGTAAATTATTATAAAGTGAAACTCATTCAGTGGGGTATTACAGACCGTTAATACGTGATAAAATAATAGATTAACAGAAGGACAAGAATAAAGGAGCGAGGATTCGTGTTTGATTATCACATGCATAGTACGTTCTCCGCAGATTGTGACACACCAATGGAGAAAACAATTGAAAAAGCGATTGACTTAGGACTTCAAGAAATTTGTTTCACCGATCATATTGATTATGATTATCCAGATAAAGATTGGATTTTCGAATTTGACTTAAAAGAGTATGATAGGAAGATTAAAGAGCTCCAGGAGAAATACGAAGGAAGGATGCGGATTAAAAAAGGAGTGGAAATTGGACTCCAACCGCATGTTCTTCATCAATATGAAAGCATGATGAAAGAAGAAGTGTTTGATTTCGTCATTGCTTCGGTGCATGCGACAGAAAGGAAAGATTTACACTCTGGAGCGTTTTTCGAAGGGAAGACAGTGGACGAGGCATATGAGATTTACTACCAGGAGCTGCTTGACTGTATAAAGGAATATAAGCATTTTAGTATTCTCGGGCACCTGGACCTGGTGAAACGCTATACGACGGAGAAAAGTAAGCGTAATTTCCATGAAATTATCCGGGAAATCTTTGCGGAAATCATTCCGGCAGGGAAAGGAATTGAGATTAATACATCCGGTACAAGATACGGGCTTGAGAGCGGTATGCCGAGCTTTGATATATTAAAGCTGTATAAAGAATGTGGCGGGGAAATCATTACTTTAGGTTCCGACTCCCACGTGCCGGATACGTTGGCTTTTGCATTTCCGGAAGCACTTCTGAATTTGAAAGAGGCCGGATTTGAATATGTTGCAACGTATACGGCTGGCAGGCCTGAATTTCACCCGATTGATCAAATAATTTAATGATTTTTGTGGCAAGATTTATCACAATATCTTACACTATAGAAGCGAGTAAAATTTGATAAAGTGAAACTTCATTCAGTGGGGTATCCTTACTACCCCCGCTGAATGGTAGTTGAACAGAATCAGGTATTTACGGACTGTTAATCCCCTTTACATTTTGGGTTTCCCTCACGTTTAGATTAGGGGATATTACAGACCGTTAATGCGTGAATAACGTAAAAGGAATTTGTGATAAAAGGATGAGAGGCATTGACGATGAAGGAATCGATTTATGATAAATTAATTCGTATAACAGCAAAAGAAAATGTATTAAAAGATGAGCCATTAAAGGAACATCTGTATACAAAACTTGGTGGGAAAACCGATTATTATGTGACGCCGGAGAACTATGGTGAAGTGCAGGAGATTGTGCGCCTTGCGAATAAAGAAGATGTCGATTTCACCTTACTTGGCAATGGGTCGAACCTGATTGTCCGGGATGGTGGCATCCGTGGGATTGTCATGAACTTGCAGAAACTTTCTTCGATTAAACGAGAAGGTGACGCGGTTATTGCGGAAAGTGGTGCAAGAATTATTGATACTTCCAGGTATGCATTACAAGAAAGGCTTTCTGGACTTGAATTTGCTTGCGGTATCCCTGGTTCTGTCGGTGGTGCGTTGTATATGAACGCAGGTGCTTATGGCGGGGAAGTGAAGGACGTCCTTAGAAGTGCCCTCGTCTGCACGAAAGACGGGGAACTGAAGACATTGCAAGCGGACGAACTGGATCTGAATTATCGTACAAGTAACATTCCGGATAACGGCTATATCGTTCTTGAGGCGACTTTTGATTTAAAGGAAGGCGCTTATGAGGAGATAAAAGCTGTAATGGATGATTTGACGGAGAAGCGGGAATCGAAGCAACCCCTCGAATATCCATCTTGCGGGAGTGTTTTCAAGCGTCCGCCCGGTTATTTCGCTGGAAAGCTTATTCAGGACAGCAATCTCCAAGGCGTCCAGATTGGCGGCGCACAGGTTTCCACAAAGCATGCCGGTTTCATCGTGAATGTCGATGATGCAACAGCAAACGAGTATATTAAGCTGATTGAACATGTGCAAGCGACAGTACATGAGAAATTCGGAGTAGCCCTTGAAAGGGAAGTCCGGATTATTGGAGAAGAAAAACAGTAACATAACGATAAAAAACCACCGGATGCCTTATTATTGCTAGCATCCGGTGGTTTTGTGTTCGCAGTCAAGTTAGCTGCGGAATCTGCTTAAAAAGCTTTGTAATCGTTCATTTTGTGAATGCTCGATTACTTCTTTTGCTGATCCTTGCTCTGCAATGACGCCTTCATCAAGGAAGAGTACTTTATCCGCGATATCTAATGCAAAGTCCATTTCATGCGTCACGAGCACCATCGCCATATCCTCATGCTGGGCAAGGTCGCGGATCACTTCCAGCACCTCGCCGACAAGCTCGGGGTCAAGGGCTGAAGTGACCTCGTCAAAGAGCATGATCTTCGGACGCATGACAACAGCCCTTGCCATCGCGACACGTTGCTTTTGACCACCAGAGAGCTGGCTTGGGTAATTATCAATTTTGTCCCCAAGGCCTACACGCTCAAGCATTTCAATTGCACGCTTTCGTACTTCTTCTTTGTTTTCTTTCTTTACATGTATCGGAGCCGTCATACAGTTTTCCAGAATTGTCATATGCGGAAATAGATTAAAATGCTGGAAAACCATGCCAATGTCACCACGTACTTTACGTAAATGGTGCTCATTAGCGCGTACCATATCCCCGTTCTTTTCCATTTTCCATAAATTTTCCCCACTAACGATAATATCTCCTGAGGTTGGTTCTTCGAGTGTCATCAATAAGCGGATGATCGTTGTTTTACCGGAACCACTCGGTCCGATTACTGCAACTTTTTCCGCTGGATTGATATCTAAATTAATACCTTTTAATACTTCAACATCGCCAAATGATTTACAAACATCCCGATATTGTACAATAGGTGCAGTCATTTTCTCATCACTTCTCCTCTATGAACTTTTGGCTAATGCATTTTTATCGAATCTTGTGTTCATCCTATCTTCCAGCTTCCGAATCAGTATGGAGGAAGGATAGCTTAGAAGCAGGAATATAATACCTACAATTGTAAGTGGCTCTAGATAAGCCCAATTCCTCGCTCCGTATGTGTTCGCTAACAATAAGATTTCAGCGACACTAATTGTTGAAACAAGTGGTACCTCTTTAAATAAAATAATAAAGTAGTTTCCAAGCATCGGTACTGTTGGCGGAATCGCCTGTGGTAAAATGACTTTTCTCCATTTATCGAGGGTGCTAAGGTTAAGTGCCTGAGCTGCTTCCCATTGTCCTTTTTCAACACTTTCAATTCCTGAGCGATAGATTTCGGAAATATAGGTGCTGTAGTGAAGTCCTAGACCAAGAATAGCACTTTGCACTGGGCTTAATGTTGTACCGACTACAGGCATGACCGGCCATGCATAATAAATGAAGAATAACTGTACAAGTGGCGGGGTTGTACGGATGAATTCCATGACCCACGATACAATCCAGTTAAATGGTCGATTCGGTATTCTTCTTAAGAATGTCCAAACGAATCCAAAGACGAGCGCAAATATGAAACAGGAAATGGTTAGGAAAATTGTCAAGCCTAAACCATCTAAAATGAAAGGGAGTGCTTCAAAAAATCTATCCCAACTCCAATAGGTTGTGTTCATGAACTAGCTACCCCTTTCTTTGCAATACCTTCTCCTTTCCTTGTCAACCAAATTAATGGTAAAGCAAGGAGGAAGTAGAGCACGAGTACTAATGTATAAACAAGCGGGGTAATCGATGCATTCGTACTTCGGATAATATCTCCATAATAGAGGATATCCCGTAAACCAATCAAGGAAACGAGCGAAGTACTTTTCAACATGAGTATCGTATAATTACCAAACTCAGGGAGCATCATGCGAACTGCTTGCGGAAAAATAATAAGTCGCATACGTTGGAAACTTGTCATGTTAAGGGCAATAGCCGCTTCTGTTTGTCCCTTATCTACTGCAACGATGGACGTGCGAACCACTTCTGAAAGATATGCACCATAGTTCAGTCCGATTGCAATGACCCCGATCCACCAGTTGGTACCGAGTGGTATATTAAATAGCATCGGAATTGCATAGTAAAGCCAAAACAATTGAACAATAAGTGAGGTTCCACGGAAGATTTCCACGTAAAACCCGGTCGCTTTACGAATGAATACATTATTTGATAGTTTAGAGAGTCCGGCAACAAAAGCCATTATATAGGCTAATAGGGACGCAGCAATTAGAACTGTAATGGTTACACCAAGACCTCGTGCAATTTGAGGAAAAACCTCGATTATTGCATTAATGATAATCACTCCTTATTTATCTTGTAATAGATTGTTGTACGCTTCCATATTCACGCGAAAAAATAAAGGTCCAGCCCTGGATAGGAACCGGACCTTATGAAGTTACTGCATTATTCGTTCTTGAAGTGAACGGATACGTTTACTCTTCACCATTACACACTTGCTCTGTCGTCACTTCTCCATCTGCTACAAAGTTTGTTTCACCATTAAATCCATTCGCTTCAAGTAGCTCTGCAACGGTTCCATCTTCTTTCAATTCTGCTAATACCTCATTGTAAGCATCACGTAATTCTTCATTATCTAGACTAAAGGCAGCAGCGCCGTAACTTGGCACACCTTCAATATCGGGTTGTTCAAATGATTCTACAAACTCAAGATCATCGGAATCAAACGATTCAAGCGCCATTCTTACCGTCATTTCGGTGCCGGTTGTTGCATCCGCTCTACCAGCTTGAACGGCCGAGAAAGTAGATGGGATGTCTGAAGCAGTCGTGATTTGATCTTCACTAACACCTTCATCCAGTAAGAAACCAATCTCTGTTGCGCCTTCCATGACCACGACAGTTAAATCTGGATTATCCGCTATATCTTTGTAACTATGAATATCATTCGGGTTTCCTGCTGGTACAACTAAGCCTTCCCCGTATTGCATTTCCGGTTCGGCGAATAGTGCGTTCTCACAGCGTGCAGGTTGTATTGCCATGCCGGCTGTTACAACATCAAATTGTCCAGCTTGAACACCTGGAATCAATTGACTGAAATCAGCTAACTGTGAATCCATATTTTCAATACCAAGCTCTTCGAATACTGCTTGTGCAATATCTACGGCAGCCCCTTTTAATTCACCATTATCTTCATAAGCATATGGTGCTTCGTTAGCGAAGCCGACTGTTACGGTACCGCTTTCTTTTAATGCCTCTAATTTACCTGCACCGTCACCATTTCCATTATCAGAACCACATGCTGCAAGTAAAACTAATAAGCCCGCTAAAATTAAAACCCCTAATCGTTTCACGTTGCTATTGACCTCCTAAGAATTTTGATACTTCTATTCCCTTTTGTTCATAATAAAAACATCGGGTAAAAAAGCACTCTATATTTTTATGTTGTTACAATGGTACCGATAAACATGTTTTCTCTCAAACATGATAAAATGAGAAAAAAATCGGTTAGCCTTCAAATTTCGGAATAATCCATACCTCATTTGGATATACAAAAACATCCTTCCATATCATCTCATTTACGCAGGTTTACCCAAGATTTACTTTTAAGAGAATAAAAATAATATGGACAGAGAAGCTAAGAGTCATTAAGATTGAAATAAGAAAAAAGTTAAAGTGAAACTTCATTCAGTGGGGGTTTCCTTATCTCCCCCGGCTGAATGTTAGTTGAACGGAATCAGGGATTTACGGACTGTATCTCCAAACCTTCACATCTTGAGCTTAACCCATGTTTAGAGATGGGGATATTACAGACCGTTAATACGTGATAAATTGGACTTTCATTTTTAATGTGCATTTTTTAATCCACTGAAGTTTGTTGAGTTGAACCAATCGGGCTGTTACTAGTCAGTTACACTGTAGTTAATAGATAGAATGGGAGTGTCCTTTCATGGAAATTATCCTTTGGATCGTCATCGTCTTATTATTTATCGGTAGCTTCATCGGGATTGTATTTCCGATTATTCCATCCGTACTACTTATCTGGTTAGGTTTCATAATTTTTCACTTTGGTATTGACAGTGGCGAACTGAATACGTTATTTTGGCTTGCAATGATTGTGATAACGATTCTGCTAATCAGTTCCGATATCATTGCCAACAGTTACTTTGTGAAACGGTTCGGGGGTAGTAAAGCTGGCGAACGCGCGGCTGCTGTTGCTGTTATTATCGGTTCCTTTATTACACCGCCCTTTGGAATTATTTATGTCCCATTTCTTGTCGTGTTCATCGTAGAAATGTTGATGAAGCGCACGGTAAATGAGGCATTTCGGGCTTCGATTGGATCGTTGATCGGATTTTTGGGCGGATCGTTCGCAAAAGTGATTTTACAGTTCGTAATGATTGTCTGGTTTTTTATTCTCATTATTTTTTAGCGTGTGTTAAAATAATTGATAGTTGAAATTAAAGGAGTAATGCTTTATGGAATATCCTGCTAGAGTTATTACGATCGCGGGTTCTGCAGCAGGCGGGAGTGCGGGGATCCAAGCAGATTTGAAAACATTCCAAGAACTTGATGTTTATGGAATGAGTGTTGTTACAGCTATTGTTGGGAAACACCCGGAAACAGGGAAAAACGTCCATCCGCAGACGATAGAAGCAATCGAAGCACAATTTGATACTGCGATGCGCCAGGTTGGAACGGATGCCTTAAAAACGGGGATGTTATTCTCTAAAGAAGTAATTGATTTGGTCGCAGGGTTAATTGAACAATCGGATATTAAATCGGTTGTTATTGATCCGGTTATGGTCGGGAAACTTGATTCGAAGCTTTTGAAAGATGATGCAATTGAGGCGTTGAAAAAGCGGCTTATCCCACTTGCAACCATTATTACACCGAACATTCCAGAAGCGCGATTTCTGCTGGGTGAGCGAGAGATAACGAATGTGGAAGCATTGAAACAAGCAGCGATTGACTTATATGAGCTTGGTTCTAAGTATGTGCTCGTGAAAGGTGGCCGGCTGGATGGGCCTGCTGTCGATGTATTATATGACGGGAAGACACTTACTTTATTTGAAGCGCCGCGTATTGACACAGTTAATACGAGCGGAGCGGGTTGCTCTTACTCTGCGGCAATTACAGCTTACCTTGCGAAGGGCGAAACCGTGGAAGATGCAGTGGAGCATGCGAAGAAATTTGTAACAACAGCAATCAATCATGGGTTCACGTATACCGAAATGGTTGGGCCGACCTATCATGCTGCCCAGCGGAAATACGGCGATGCGTTCGATATTAAAGTAGAGAAGGTTCAGTAGGGGGGATAGCTTGACTTTACCCCCTACTTTCTATATATTAGAAAAGAGAAAATATGTGGAAACGTTGATGCGGAATAGTATAATTTGCTGTCTTTTTCAGAGAGGAAATGGTCGGTGCGAATTTCCGGGAGACAGAAGTTAGAACCTGCCGTCTGAGTTCGCACTTCGTATAGACGAAGAGACAGTCTGTAAGATGTGCGCGGTGTAGAGCCGTTATTCGAAGGAAGTGTGCATGACTTTTCATGCAAATAAGGGTGGTACCACCACACGAAGGTCCCTTTTTATAGTGATAGGGGTCTTTTTTTATTGGTAAAAGAGGTTGTTCAAAAAGTCCGGTAAAAATGAAACTTCGCGAAAGGGGAGGTTCTACTAAGATCGTCCACGTCCTGTGGACAACGTAGAACTCACCACCTCCTGTGGAAGCTCGTTGGCTCGCTTTTCCGCTCCTCATGTACCTACTAACGTACATTCCGGTGCCGGGAGCTTTCGCCGCCTCGAATTTCGACGCACAGGACGTGCTAGTGTCGGCATTGCAACAGGACGTTGCGAACTTAGTCGACCTCGGTCCTTTTTATCCTCCTTTTTGAACACATACTTAAAATAACGTAAAGAGGTGTTTCATTTGTCTAAAAAGAATAAAGATTTTGTGGAAAAGATTACCGCGATGGAAGATGACTTTGCACAGTGGTATACCGATGTTGTGAAACAGGCCGAGTTAGTCGATTACGGTTTAGTTAAAGGGACGATGATTATCCGCCCATACGGGTATGCGATTTGGGAAAATATTAAAGATGAATTGGATCGCATGATTAAAGAATCGGGCCATACGAATGTGCAGTTCCCATTGTTTATTCCGGAGAGCTGGCTGCAGAAAGAAGCGGATCACGTGGAAGGATTCGCGCCGGAAGTAGCTTGGGTGACTCATGGTGGAGATGAAGAACTGCAAGAAAGAATCGCTGTCCGCCCAACGTCTGAAGTGTTGTTCTGTGAATATTATTCAAGGCATATTCATTCGTACCGCGATCTTCCGAAGCTCTATAACCAGTGGGCTAACGTCGTGCGTTGGGAGAAGACAACTCGCCCATTCCTGCGTTCTTCTGAATTCCACTGGCAGGAAGGGCACACGGCACATGCAACAGACAAAGATGCGGAAATTGAAACAGCGAGAATGCTTGATACTTATGCAGACTTAGTTGAGAACTATATGGCGATCCCGGTATATAAGGGAAAGAAGACAGATAGTGAAAAATTTGCTGGAGCAAAATATACGTTAACGATTGAAGCGTTAATGCATGACGGGAAAGCATTGCAGTCTGGAACGAGCCATCATTTCGGTTCTGGCTTTGCGGAAGCTTTTGATATTACGTACTTGGATGAGAACGGGGATAGTCAATTCGTTCACCAGACATCTTGGGGGCTATCCACAAGAATTATGGGTGCATTGATTATGGTTCACGGGGACAACCGCGGCTTAGTTGTACCTCCGAAGATTGCTCCGACACAGGCGATGATTATTCCGGTTGCACAACATAAGGAAGGCGTACTAGATAAAGCGTATGACTTGCGTGATCAGCTCAAAGGTCTTGTTCGTGTCGATATTGACGCAAGCGACAAGATGCCAGGCTGGAAATTTAATGAATATGAAATGAAGGGAATCCCAGTTCGTATTGAACTAGGACCGAAAGATATTGAGAAGGAGCAAGTTATCCTTGTGCGCCGTGATACTGGAGAGAAGGAATTTGTCGCACTTGTTGATCTGGAAAAGCGTCTACCGGAATTGCTTGATGAAGTCCAGCAAAACCTTTACGACAAGGCACTCGCACATCGTAACGAGAAGACAACTTCCGTTACAACGATGGAAGAATTTAGAGAAATGCTTGAGGAAAAAGGCGGTTTCTTAAAAGCAATGTGGTGTGGAGACGAAGCGTGTGAAGAGAAGATCCAAGAAGAAACAACCGCAACCTCCCGCTGTATTCCTTTTGAACAAGAGAAGTTAGCGGAAACTTGTGTGTGCTGTGGTAAACCAGCCGAAGATTTGGTTATTTGGGCGAAAGCTTATTAAATCAAAGGTGACATCGCCCGTTTAGGAACGGCCGAACTGGACTGCGGCGCAATGAGATAAAGGAAACATGCCCCTTTAGGGGGAGACGTGAGTTGGGCCTTGGCCCGTTCTTAGTCGGCCTTCCTTTTCTCCTTGAGCTGATGTTGACTTTCACCACAAGGGTATAAGGGCGACTAAGCCTCATACAGATCATTCGGCAAGTCTTCTTTATCGAATGAAGGTGCAGGAAGTTCGGACAGTTCCTGGTCGATGGAGCTGAATGTAAATCAAAAGTGACATCGACTGTTTAAAGGTGAGTCAATCAGGTTTTGACCTGGTCGGCTTACCTTTTTTGTTTACAATGATAATCTCTAACCGCTATGATAATTATACGAGCTCTCACCGCTCTGTCATTGTTGGTGGAGAGGATAACTTTTAATATTTTCAAGCAGTAAAGTAGAAAACGGAAACGAAACGAAGGATGTGATTCTCTAATGAAAAAACTTTTGGGAATTCTGATGTTTATTTTGTTAGTAGGAACATTGAGTGCTTGTGATGACAACGCTTCTAATATTATTGCAGCAGTTGATGTAAGTGATAGGGAGGAAACTATACTCTCTACGCTAACAAACCAATCGTTCCTGTTTGACTTCAATAACGAGGACTATGAGGAAGTATCCATGTGGGTAGAAAAATATGAGCAAGGGGAATTAGTCGATGATCAGCTAGGTTATCTAACGTCACCGGTAGACGAAACGGGTTTGATTATTTTCGCAACCAAAATAGATGGAGTTGACGAGCAGCAAACATTCCATATTGGGGTAGGTGATGAAGATGGTGTCTCTTCTCTCACAACCCGAGACGAAAATTTTGAATTTTTACCAGCAGTTTATGGCGACATACCTGAAGAAAAAACACTGCATGAAGGCGAGCTTGTGTTGGCGGATATTGCATACTCTGATGATGAATTTGGAATATCTTCTATTTCAAACTCGTTTTATGAAGACCCCGAAGCGAATATGGAGGAGTTAAAGGAGTATGATGTCGTTTATTTATTCAAAGCTGAGTTTGCGGAATAAAACTTCCATTTAAAATACTTGACAAATCTTAATAAAAAAATTGTGTTTTTTGCACTTCTGAGTTATAATTTAGATATAATGTTATTACAGTAAGTACTGTAAAGCTTTTTTTGCGGTTTAAACTTTGCCATTTTCGAGAAGAATGGGAGGAGAAGAAATGGCGGTGAGTGAAGTGGAGAGGAAAATTACTAAAATTGGTAATAGCGTTGGGGTAACGATTCCACAGGAAGTATTGAATCACTTAAAAGTAAAGCAAGGTGATGATGTTAAATTTATATTGGAGAATGACGGCAGTGTGTCTATAAAAAGACCTGTAAATATGGATTTTTTAGACCAGGAGTTTTTAGAAGGGTTAGAAGACCTTTTTGAAAACTATGATGATACACTGAGAAACCTTTCAGACAGATAAATGGTCCGATATCTAACTGACAGGGAAGTTATTTTTATAAATGCTGCCGTGATAAAACGTTATACCCCAGAAGAACAAATAGGCGTAAAAGATACAAATATGCTGTTTAGTGCAATAGAAAGACCAAAACAAACAGTGTTTGGTAAAGATGCATACCCTACAATATGGTTAAAGGCTGCGGCTTTGTATGCTAGTATTTCGCAAAACCATGCTTTCCATAATGGTAATAAAAGAACGAGTTTCGCATGCATGAAACAGTTTTTATGGGTAAATGGATACCAATTTAAAGCTAGTCAAAAAGAAGCTGAAGATTATACTGTTTATTTAGTGGTTAAAAAGCCGGAAATTGAGGATATTGCGGATTGGATAGAAAAGCACATTGAACCAAGGTAATTAAGAATATAGATGGTAATTAACCGTCTAGTCCGAATGATTAAATACTGTATTAGATATTAATATGGAGTTAACCACACTAATTGATACTAGGTGGTTATTTTTTTTATCACGCATTAACGGTCTGTAATATTCCCACCTCTAAACATGAGGGAAGCCTATCATGTGAAGGTGGGGGTATACAAGTCCGTAAATGCGTGATTCTGTTCAACTAACATTCAGTGGGGAGGAAAAGATTCCCCACTGAATGAAGTTTCACTTTATTCCCCTTTGTCACTTAGGTCACCTAATGATAAAATATAAAAGTATAATTGTGTTAAAAGATGCATGCACGTATAGCTGGGCTATAGAATAAATATAGCTAATGAAATCATTTTGGAGGATTAGAGCATGAAAAAAAGAGTTGGCTTGATTTTTGGCGGGAAATCAGCGGAACATGAAGTTTCGTTGCAATCGGCAAAAAATGTATTAGAAGCAATGGATAAAGATAAATATGATGTGACATTAATCGGAATCGATAAAGAGGGAAGATGGCATTTGCATGATTCATCGCAGTTTCTGTTAAATGCCAACGATCCGAAGTTGATTGCCTTGAATAAAACAAATGAAGGGGTTGCCTTCGTACCGGGTGAAGCGGATAAAAAGTTAATGAAGGCTAATGGCATGGCAGCCCTTGATCAGCTCGATGTTATTTTTCCAATCCTGCACGGAACGCTCGGGGAAGATGGAAGTATTCAAGGAATGCTGCGTGTTGCAAATATTCCCTTTGTCGGTTCGAACGTATTAGGCTCAGCAATCAGTATGGATAAGGATGTTGCAAAACGCCTTCTAAAGGATGCAGGTCTCAAAGTTGCTAGGTCTTACACGTTCACCCGTGCAACAAAAGGAAATATCTCTTTTGCAGAAATAGAAAAAAATCTTGGCCTGCCATTATTTATTAAACCAGCGAACCAAGGTTCTTCGGTAGGTGTCAGTAAAGTCGAGTCGGCGGAAGAGTTTGGAGAGGCTGTAGCTGAGGCTTTTAAATATGACCATAAGATTTTAATTGAGGAGGCAATCCAAGGCAGAGAAATCGAATGCTCTATCTTGGGAAATGAGTATCCAGAAGCTTCCATTCCAGGCGAAATTGTTGCGACCAATGATTTCTATTCCTATGAAGCGAAGTATATCGATGAAAGTGGAGCAACATTGGAAATCCCGGCAAAATTAGATGACAACCAAGTGAAAGAAATCCAGGATGTTGCAGTTAAGGCTTTCCAAGCATTGGGTTGTGAAGGAATGGCGCGGGTTGACGTATTTTTAACGGAAACAAATGAAATTATTATTAATGAAATCAACACGATCCCTGGATTTACTAAAATTAGTATGTACCCTAAATTATGGGAACTCTCCGGCATTCCGTACAGCGAGCTTATCGACCGATTGATTGAGCTGGCGATAGAGCGCCAAGAACGTGACGCAGGACTAGAAAGTTCGTTTGAAACGGAATGATAATTTAAATTATTTAAAGCGAAGAACACATCTTAGATAGAAATAGGGTGTGTTTTTTTTGTTGGAGTTATTGGATTTTGAAACTTAAGTGGTAAGGCTAACGTATAAGTGGATAGGGAGGGTGAATTTAATATGAACAAGGATAAAGAAACTCCTGAAATGAGAAGAGAAAAGCTGAGACAAGAGGAATTAAAAAAATCATCCAGCAGTATACAGGGGAGCAATCTCGCTGATCTTGTCGGTGGTTTAGGCTGGAAGGGTACTGGAATTCTTATCCTCATTCTCATTCTTGTTGGTGCTTATTTTTTATTGAGATGAATGTTCATATAAAATACAGTCCCTTCCGAGATACAAAAGTGCTCAGAATGTAATCGGAGCACTTTTGTAAAACAGGCTATTTACACGATGCAAAAATTAAGCATCAATTAATTCCTCGATTTCCTTTTTCAATTTCGCCGGTTCTTTCTGAGGGGCGAAACGATTTACTACTTCACCATTCTTATTAACTAGGAATTTTGTGAAGTTCCATTTTATATCTTCTGTTAAGATTCCCTTTTGCTCACTTGTTAAATGCTTGAATAACGGATGAGCGTTTTCTCCTTTTACATCAATTTTACTAAACATGGGGAAAGAAACACCGTAATTGGCGGAGCAGAATTCAGCAATCTCGTCGTCTGATCCAGGGTCCTGACCACCGAATTGGTTGCAAGGGAAACCTAAGATTTCAAAATTATCATTGCCAATCTCATCATACAGCCTCTGTAAACCTTGAAGTTGTGGCGTGAATCCACACTCACTTGCTGTATTTACAATAAGTAGCACTTTTCCTTCATAGTCTCTGAGGGACTTATCCTCGCCGCGAATTGTTTTTGCACGGTATTCATATACACTCATGAACATCAGCCTCCTTACAAGAAGGATAGCAAGCACCATAACAACTGTCAAAAACAGCTTAATCTATTTTAAAGAACATTTCCAACTTGACAAATTGTAATGAATACTTAGAATAGGTTTTGTAAGCGCATTCATTTAGGTTGTATTAAAAAAGGGGGAAATGAAAATCATGATGGATATACAATTAACTTTACCAGCAATGCTGCAGCACACTGAAAAATATTTTCCGAAGAAGGAAATCATCTCTCGAACCCAGAAAGAGATACGTACATTCACATATGGAGAATTTGTCTCTCGCACACGGTCACTAGCCAGTATATTGGACAGATTAGGTGTTACGAGAGGGGACAAGGTCGGTACGATTGCTTGGAATCATCACCGTCATTTGGAGGCATATTTTGCAATTCCGAGCATTGGTGCTGTTTTGCATACCATCAATTTGCGTCTATCGAAAGAACATTTAATCCACATTATTAATCATGCCGAAGATAAAGTATTGCTGATTGATGTTGATCTTCTTCCATTAATAGAGCAAATTAAAGATGACATTAATACAGTAGAAGCATTTATCGTCATGACTGATGACGATACACTCCCAGAATCTGCTTTAGACCCGATTTATTCCTATGAGGAATTGCTTGCGGGTGGTGATGAGACATTCCCGTTCCGCGATGATATTTTAGAAAATGATCCGGCCGGATTATGTTATACGTCCGCTACAACTGGCAAGCCGAAAGGGGTCATCTATTCGCACCGGGGACTTTACCTTCATAGCATGGCTCTGTCCCTTGCAGATACGGCAGGACTGTCCGAACAGGATATTGCGATGCCAGTTGTTCCGATGTTTCACGTCAATGCTTGGGGAATCCCCTTTGCAGCGACTTGGCTCGGGGCATCACAAGTTCTCCCTGGCCCAATGCCGACGCCCCAAATACTAGCTGAATTGATTGAAGATAACAAGGTAACGATCACAGCGGGAGTACCGACGATTTGGTTAGGACTTTTAAAAGAATTGGAACAAGGAAATTATAATTTAAACAGTTTACGTGCTGTGTTATGTGGTGGTTCCGCTGCACCAGAAGGAATGATTCGAGCATTTGAAGAAACACACGGTATTCCTTTTATTCATGCGTATGGTATGACAGAAACGACCCCGGTTGTCACGGTTGCTAAATTAAAGAGCTACCAGGCAAATCTTTCTTATGAAGAAAAATTAAAATTGCGGGCGACTCAAGGAAGGGTTGTTCCAGGTGTTGAAGTAAAAATTGTTAATGATAATGGCGAGGTGAAGGCGGATGGGCAGGATATGGGCGAGCTACTCATTCGCGGGCCGTGGATTGCTGACTCTTACTATAAGGATGACAGAAGTGAAAGTTCTTTTGTTGATGGTTGGCTCCACACTGGAGACGTCGTAACGATTGATGAAGAAGGCTACGTGAAGATTGTTGACCGAACGAAGGACTTGATTAAAAGTGGTGGCGAATGGATTTCATCGGTTGATTTGGAAAATGCGCTTATGGCACATCCCGATGTATTCGAAGCAGCAGTTGTCGCCATCCCTGATCCAAAATGGCAGGAGCGCCCTGTCGCGTGTGTTGTATTAAACGATGGTGTACAGCTTTCGAAAGAGGAGATGCTCGAATATTTAGAGCCACAATTTGCCAAGTGGTGGTTACCGGATGAAGTATTGTTTATGGATGAAATACCAAAGACTTCAGTTGGAAAATTTTTAAAGCGGGCATTACGAGAACAAGTTGAAGAGCAGCTTGCATTATAAGATGGTGGGTTGGCACGAAATAGCAGTGCTAACCCACTTTTTATTTTTCCTTATTTTTGTTATACTAGTTCTTATGCAAGATGATAAATAACACAAACACCAAACATTTGTATCTTGCAAATATAAATGATAGGTGGTAACACACAATGGAGAAATCAAAATATCAGGTCTTGCTGTACTACAAATATGTATACATTGAAGACCCCGAAACCTTCGCAGCAGAACATTTGAAGTTCTGTAAAAAAGTAGGATTGAAAGGCCGGATTTTAGTTGCCGAAGAAGGAATCAACGGTACAGTATCCGGAACAGTTGAACAAACTCAAAAATATATGGATATGATGCATGCAGATGAACGTTTTCAAGACATGATGTTCAAAATTGATGAGCATGAAGGTCACGCGTTTAAGAAAATGCATGTCCGCCCACGTAAAGAACTGGTGACAATGCGTCTTGAGGATGATATTGATCCGCATGAGCTTACTGGCGAATATTTGGAGCCGAAAGAGTTCCGTGCGGCAATGGAACGTGATGACGTGGTCATTCTTGACGCGCGTAACGATTATGAATATGATCTCGGTCATTTCCGCGGCGCTATTCGTCCGGATATCGAAACTTTCCGCGAACTGCCTGAGTGGGTCCGTGAGAACCGCGACATGTTCGAAGGGAAGAAAATATTGACGTATTGTACTGGTGGAATCCGTTGTGAGAAATTCTCAGGTTGGCTCGTTCGTGAGGGCTTTGAGGATGTTGCTCAGCTTCATGGCGGAATCGCTGTATATGGGAAGGACCCGGAAGTGCAGGGTGACCTTTGGGACGGAAGAATGTATGTATTTGATGAACGAATTTCTGTTCCAGTCAACCAAAAAGAACATGTCATTGTCGGAAAAGATTTCTTTGATGGGAAGCCGTGCGAACGCTATGTCAATTGTGCTAACCCGGAATGTAATAGACAAATGCTCTGCTCTGAAGAGAATGAGCACAAGTATCTGCGCGGCTGCTCCCATGAGTGCCGTGTCACTCCGCGCAACCTTTACGTGAAAGAGCATAACCTGTCTGAAGAAGAAGTCGCAGAACGCCTGCGTGCACTTGAAGAAGAAAAACAGCATGCTTAATAAAAAATAAGAACTTCCTGATATAAGGGAGTTCTTATTTTTATCACGTATTAATTCCTTTGCAATAAGTACACTATGGTTAACGCTATTTAATTAAACGGTTTTCCAAAAAAATGGTAATAACTCTGGCGTGACAAATGCAAAAAATCTGAAATGTTAACGGATTCTTAAGGGAGAGTAATAAAAAATACTTGCTTTTTTCCGAGCGACCATGTAAAGTAGAAGGTGCAAATGGGAATTGGAATAAAAATACTTTACGATCTCTTTTTCAAGTGGTGTAAAAGTATTACAGATTCAATTACTTTGCACGATATTGAAAAGGAGGTCATTTAAATGACTGGTAAAGTAAAATGGTTTAATGCAGAAAAAGGTTTCGGTTTCATCGAGCGTGAAGATGGCGATGACGTATTCGTACACTTCTCAGCTATCCAAGCTGAAGGCTTCAAGACTTTAGAAGAAGGTCAAGAAGTTGAGTTCGAAATCGTTGAAGGCGACCGTGGTCCACAAGCGGCTAACGTAGTTCGTTTATAATTCAAATACAAAAGCTTACTTCCAGTGGAGGTAAGCTTTTTTTAGTATAAGAAACTATAAAGTGAAACTTCATTCAGTGGGGGTATTACAGGCCGTTAATGCATGATAAAATAAAAATACCGTGAGAACTTAGGTATCAAGGGTTAGCCACGTCCGGCTTTAGCGCCTTTGTTAATATTGATAAGCAGGTGAATGAATATTATGGATGCGAAAGACATGAATGCAAAAGAAATGGAAAAACGTGTCATTGAAAATTATCAGAACGACGAACGGATGATGATTCTTATTTTCGCGCAGTGGTGTGTGAATAATAATCTGGATGCCCAGGAATTATATAATAAGGCCTATCCAAATCAGCTGAATAACGCAATCTTGGATGAAGTGGTAGAGGAAACCGTCCCCAAAAATGAAGCAGATGAGATTCCAACTGTAACGGTTCTCCAAGTCCTTCAGCTGTTCGGCAATGATGATTTAGCATTCGTTGTTCAAGAGGAGAGCGAAAAACTGGATAATTGAAAGACATGCAAAGAAGCGGGTGAAATAGAACTGGCTAATTCACCCGCTCGTGATTGTTATTCAAATAGCTTTATCAATGCTTGTGTGCCGCTGTCTTCTTCCCCTTTTTCCGCTAGTTCTTTGTACAGTTCGAGGGAGAGTTTAAGTCCTGGTGTAGACAATCCCATTTCTTCAGCAGCCTCAAGTGCAATCGTCATATCCTTAATGAAGTGCTTTACGTAAAAACCTGGTGCGAAATCGCCTTTTAACATACGCGGACCAAGTTGTGATAGGGAGAAGCTTGCTGCCGCTCCGGTACTGATGCTGTCCAGAACTCGCTCTGGATTGAGACCGGCTTTTTTCGAATAAACAAGTGCTTCAGCTACACCGATCATATTCGTTGCAATTGTAATTTGATTGGCAAGTTTCGTATGCTGCCCTGCTCCAGCTTCCCCTTGGTGGATAATATTTTCACCCATCATCTGAAAAATCGGCAGCACGTTGTTAAATGCAGCTTGGTCTCCTCCGACCATAATCGCTAACTTCGCGTTTCTCGCCCCAATGTCACCACCGGAAACAGGTGCATCAAGCGCATGGATGTTCCGCTTCTTTGCTTCTTCATAAATTTTTACTGCTAGAGATGGCTTTGATGTAGTCATATCAACGACGTATGTATGTTCACGCGCATTTTGTAAAATACCTTCCTCTCCAAAATAAACCTCCTCGACGTCACTTGGGTAACCAACCATCGTGATAACTAGATCAACAGTTGCTGCTAGTTCTTTCACGGTATCCACCCAAGTTGCACCCTCAGCAAGCAGTTCTTCAGCCTTATGCTTGGTCCGTGTGTAGACGGTTACATTGTAGCCAGCTTTTAAGACATGAGAAGCCATACTTTTTCCCATAACTCCTGTTCCGATAAAACCAATATTTTTGAGTGTATTTTGTGTCATTCGTTCTTCCCCTTTCCATCATTTGGGCAGTAGTTAACCCGAATCATTCTGTTCATTTTACATATAGTATATGTAGCTCATTATAACAAAAAAAGCATCAATTTTTATGAAATTTACTAAAAGGATAGGAATTTTCCGTAAAAAATGAGAAAGATGGGAGCTATGCATATGCTAACCGACAAACAACTTTCACAAATGTTTGATATCTTACATGAGCGAGAACATGAATTAATCGATCAATTGAAAGACCAGCTTGGTTTGAAATATGAATTTTCCCAGGAGATAAGCGGGGAACTGTCTAATTATGATAATCATCCAGGCGATCAGGGAACGGAATTATTTGAGCGCAGTAAAGACCTTGCCTTGAATGAACATGCGGAAAAAGAACTGGAAGATATAAATAAAGCGTTTCATGCGATGGAAGAGGGTACATACGGAATTTGCGCCGTTTGTGGCCAAGATATTCCGTATGAGCGGTTGGAGGCTGTTCCGACTGCGGACAAGTGCATGGAGCATGCGAGTGAACAGACTTTCTCACGGGAGCGACCGGTTGAGGAAGAAGTGATGTCGAGTAACATCCGTTCCGAGGAAGCAAGGGATGTGGATAATACTGCTTATGATAGAGAGGATGCTTGGCAGGAGGTAAGCAGGTACGGTTCCTCAGACGGGCCTTCTGATTTATATGACGATCAGGATAGTTATAACGAAATGTATCCGAATAGTGATGAAAACAATGCGGGACCTGAGGGTATAGAAGGTTATATATCAGCAGGTGAGGACGGTAAGTATGATGAGCAAGCGTTAGATCATTTCAGGAATCAGAAGTCGGAGTGAGATACTGAAATGTTACGAGGACTGTTTAAGTTCACAGTTTTCGCTATCAACATCGTACCGCAATCATCACAAAAAGAGACCGCACTCGAAACCGAGGCGGTCTTATGTCTTAATTAATTATGCAGCATTTTCATCAAGCTCTTGTAGCACAAGCTCTGTCGTCTCTACTTTGCCATCGCGGATAAATTCGATTTTTATCTCTTCACCTACTGCTGTATCAGAGTATAAATACTTCCGCAGTTCAAGAATTGAAGTTACTGGCTCATCGTTGATCTTCGTAATTACATCGAACTGCTGCAAACCGGCTTTATCAGCTGGGGAACGGGGTTCGACACTAGCAATCACCATGCCACCTTCTACATCATCGGGAAGATCAATGTTCCCGCGATATTCCGGTGGTACTTGGTATAAAGCAGCTGTACTGATTCCGATCAGCGGTCTTGTGACTGTTCCTTCCGTTTCCAGTTGTTCCATAATCGGTAAAGCAGTATCAGCTGGTATGGCAAAACCGATTCCCTCAACGGCACTTTGAGCAATTTTCATCGAATTGATCCCAACCACTTCACCGTTTGTATTAACTAGAGCCCCACCACTATTACCTGGGTTGATGGCAGCATCTGTCTGTAACACTTCTGTTACCCAGTCCGGTTGTCCGTCACCATTCGTATCAACTGGAACCGAACGATTTAGACCGCTAATAATTCCTTTCGTTACCGTATTGGCAAAATCTAATCCGAGCGGGTTGCCGATTGCAAGCACGGTTTCACCAACGGCAAGGTTTTCCGACGTACCGAATGTCGCAACAGTATCGATTAATTCGCCGTCGACCTCAAGTACAGCAAGATCCATCAATGCATCCTCGCCAAGCACAGTCGCTGGAATCCGTTCCTCATCACCAAGTACGATTTCCACATTTTCCGCACCGTCAACAACATGTTGGTTCGTTACGATATATGCTTTTCCATCTTCTTTTTTATAAATAATTCCAGATCCGGTTCCAGCTTCTTCATCGCCATCCCAAATGCTTCGTTGTTGCAAATTAACGACTCCAACTACTGCATCGGATACTTCCTGGATGTTTGTTGAGCTATCCGCGTCTTCAGAGGAAAAAGTATCGATGATTGCTGCCACTTCACTGCTTTGATTTTCCGTCACCGGGCTCGTTTGTGTGTTACCGTCCAGTGGGATAATATTGTTTACAAACAACATTGCGACAATCACTGCTGCAACTGCCCCACCGATTAGTCCGCCGGCAAGTGCGCTCCAGCCGCTCCATTTTTTATTCTTTTTCCCGTTCTTCCCATCTAATGGAGCTTGCGCCGGGCTCGTTTCGGATTGCGGCGGGGGAGAAGTTTGCTCGTTGTCACTTACATCTTCATATTCTTGCTCTTCTAGAACATTTTCTGTTTCCGGAGATTCGTTTGAAGGCTGCTTATATTCGCCGCTCTCCTGTGAATGATTTGGTCTTTTGTCTTCAAAATTCATCAAAATCACCCTTTCTATTAAGTATTCTATCAATTATTATGAATATAAGTAAAAGAAAAGAGAGAGCTGCTGAAAAGAAATCTTGACCTCAGCAACTCTACATAGGAAGACCGCAATAGGGATGTGATTGCGGCTTCCAAATATATCAAATAAAAGGGGAAGTTCTAAGGAGTAGATGGTGTCAACCACTTCCTTACATTTCTTATTATACCCATTAGAAAAGGGAAAGCTTAGGCGTAATTGTGGAAAAAATGTGGAAGATGATTTTTGACAGCTTTTTAGTATAATTTTAATACATTCTATGTGAAAATGAAGATAAGTAAAACGAATGAAAAGGTGACAAGAAATGAGTTACACAATTGGTGTAGTAGAAGATGATAAAAATATCCAAAATATTGTGCGTGCCTACCTCAAGAAAGAAGGCTATGATGTCATCATCATGTCAACTGGGGAAGAGGGATGGGAAGTGTGGCAAACGAATCCGCCTGATATGTTGATTCTTGATATTATGCTTCCAGGGATGGATGGCTATGAATTCTGTAAACGAATCCGCATGGAAAGTGAAGTACCAATCATCATCATCTCTGCAAAAGATGATGAAATCGATAAGATTCTTGGTCTTGAGCTCGGTGGGGATGATTATCTCACAAAACCTTTTAGTCCTAGGGAGCTTGTTGCTCGTGTAAAGCGGCTATTTAAACGAACGAGCCTCGGCAAGCAAATGGAGCAACAGCCTCTCGAGCGGATGAAGGTAGGGGAGTTACTGATTTACCTTGATGAACGGAGGATATTCTGGGCTGGTGACGAATTTGAGGTAACGACAAAAGAGTACGATATGCTGCTCTTATTCGCGCAAAATCCGAACCGGGCTTTTTCAAGGGAAGAATTACTCCTAAACATTTGGGGCAATGATTATTTCGGAAGTGACCGGGCGGTGGATGATCTTGTGAAACGGATCCGTAAAAAAATACCGGATATCCCACTTGAAACCGTATGGGGCTATGGATATCGATTGCGAAAAGATGAGGAATAAGTGATGAAACTACGCTCACAATTAACCCTAGCATTTACTGGGCTGCTTATCGTCGTTTTAACGGTGACCGGCTATCTCATTTATTCTTTAATATTAGATATTCTCGTGCAGGATGAGCAGAGACAGCTGGAGGAAACCGGTGAACTGCTTGCAAATTTTTTAACCGAGCAGTACGGAACGACAAAGGATATCCATGAATTTAATCAATTTTTAAATGACCAGGAGCTTCAATTGTTCCTTTATGACCGGAATATGGATACCGTATTGTTCTCCACGATGCCCAATTCGGTCGTTGCTGGATTTTTCCAGGAAAATAATTTTGCCAACACGAAAGAGACGATGTGGCAACTTGGCAATGACCGTTTTGTCACATCCCGCATCCTTTTTAACCCGGACGCTCTCGGCCTCGAATTAATTTTATTGACACCGATGACTGACCTACATGAGATTCAGCGAAACTTCATCAAGAGGTTATTTCTCATCTTTCTTATCGGTGCTTTGCTCGCAATTTGGCTAAGTTATTATTTAACAAATACACTTGTAACACCACTAACACTTCTCCAGCGGCAATTGAAGAAGATTGAGAAGCGTCAGTTCGATGACGTCGAGCGGATTAAGGCAACAGGGGAAATTAAAGAAGTGGAACAAAGTGTGTTTGAAATGGCGAATGAACTACAACGTTATATGAGTTCCCAGCAAGTATTTTTCCAGAATGCGAGTCATGAATTGAAAACACCGCTCATGACAATTCAAGGCTATGCGGAAGGGATTAAAGACGGTGTGTTTGAAGGGGAAGAAAAAGATAAGGGACTAGAGCTGATGGTTGAGGAAGTGAAGCGGCTGAAAGTTATTATTAATGAAATGATTCTGCTCGCCAAGCTTGATACGGAGAAAACGTACGAGCCCATCATGCTGTCTGGGGATGTTTTAATTGATGCAGTCATTGATCGGCTCTTCCCAATGTTAACGGAAAATAATATCAGAGTGGACAAACAAGTTAAAGAGGATATTCAGATTTATGCAGATGAGGAGAAAATGCTGCGCGCCCTTTCCAATATTGTCGTCAATGCAATCCGCCATGCAAAGAGCCGGATACGTATCCATGCATATACCGAGCATAAGCAAATCATGATTACAGTAGAAGATGACGGAGACGGTGTTGCAGAAGACTTAATTCCACATATTTTTCACCGTTTCATTAAAGGGAAAAGTGGCGAAAGCGGGCTTGGCCTCGCTATTGCCCGGGCAATTATTGAACAATCGGACGGCAAGATTAGTGTCGACCGCTCGCCGGATTTAGAAGGAGCGAGATTTATCATTACGTTGCCAGTAGTGAGTAATAAAAGAGAGAAACAGGGCTAAGAAAAATGCAAAACCTCGGGGATATCCTCGGGGTTTTTTTGACCAATATTGTATTATTTTGTTATAAAAGGGTAGAGATAAGGGAGAACAGTTCCTTACGAAGCCTTTTTCTGTTGCTGAAAGATATAGATCGAGCTTATCAGTTTCCTGGCAAGACGACTCCTAGAGATTTAGAGGGACAGACTCGAATCCCTTTCCAGAAGTTGAAGTTGTTTTTACTTTTTAGGTCACTAACCCTTTGCAAAAAAGCGTTATAATTCCGATAAATATACTCGAACTCGATAATATGTTATAATAAGGGCTTGATTCATCCCTTAAAAAAGAGGAGCGGACGTTATGCAAAGAAAAGATATACGTAATATTGCAATTATTGCCCACGTTGATCACGGGAAGACAACGCTTGTCGATCAACTGTTAAAATACTCTGGAACATTCCGGGAAAATGAGCAGGTCGATGATCGTGCAATGGACTCAGGTGATATTGAACGTGAACGTGGAATTACAATATTAGCGAAGAATACTGCTGTTAAATATGAGGATACAACGATAAATATTCTCGATACACCAGGTCACGCGGACTTCGGTGGAGAAGTCGAGCGGATTATGAAAATGGTGGACGGGGTAGCACTTGTCGTTGATGCTTACGAGGGAACGATGCCTCAGACCCGTTTCGTGCTCAAAAAAGCACTCGAACAAAAACTGCGGCCAATGGTCGTCGTGAACAAAGTTGACAGACCTAACGCACGACCGGAAGAAGTAATCGATGAAGTGCTTGACTTGTTTATTGAGCTAGGAGCGGATGATGAGCAATTGGAATTCCCTGTCGTCTATGCATCAGCTTTAAATGGTACGTCAGGTCTTGAACCGGATCAACAAGAAGAAACGATGGATCCGATTTTCGAGACGATTATGAAACATATCCCTGCCCCTATTGATAACTCCGATGAGCCATTACAATTCCAAGTGACATTGCTTGATTACAATGATTATGTCGGAAGAATTGGTGTCGGTCGGGTTGCTAGAGGGAAAATCCATGTCGGCCAGCAAGTCGTTCTAATGAAACAGGACGGAACGAACAAGTCATATCGGATCTCCAAGCTGTTCGGTTTTCTCGGTTTAAAACGGATTGAAATTGAAGAAGCAAGTGCCGGTGAAATTGTAGCTGTTTCTGGATTAGAAGATATTAATATCGGGGAAACGGTCTGCCCGAAAGATCATCCGGAGGCCCTGCCATGGTTACGAATCGATGAACCGACACTGCAAATGACGTTTCTTGTGAATAATAGCCCGTTTGCCGGTAAAGAAGGAAAATATATTACCGCTAGAAAAATTGAAGAACGGCTCATGAAGGAACTTGAAACAGATGTAAGTCTGCGTGTTGATCCGACTGATACGCCGGACGCTTGGATAGTTTCTGGACGCGGAGAACTGCACTTGTCGATCCTGATTGAGAACATGCGAAGAGAAGGCTTTGAACTCCAGCTTTCGAAACCAGAAGTAATTATTAAAGAAATAGATGGTGTAGATTGCGAGCCGGTGGAACGTGTGCAGATTGATGTTCCAGAAGCATATACAGGAACGGTGATGGAGTCCCTTGGAGAGCGTAAAGGGGAAATGCTCGATATGGTGAACTATGGAGATGGCCAAGTTCGTATTGAATTTAAAGTGCCATCAAGGGGTCTGCTTGGGTATACGACTGAATTCATGTCCCAGACGAGTGGTTATGGAATTTTGAATCATACATTCGAAGCCTTTGAACCAGTTATTAAAGGTAATGTCGGTGGAAGACGCGAAGGTGTACTAGTTGCACTGGAAAATGGTAAAGTTTCCACTTATAGTATTTTACATTTGGAAGACCGTGGTACTATTTTCGCGGAACCGGGACAGGAAGTATATGCTGGTATGATTATCGGCGAGCATAACCGGGATAATGATTTAACCGTAAATATTACAAAAGAAAAGCATTTGACGAATATGCGCGCATCAACAAAAGATCAAACAGCAAATATCCGAAAAACGAGAAAGATGTCATTGGAGGAAGCATTGCAATACTTGAACGATGACGAATATTGCGAAGTTACCCCAGAATCCATCCGCCTCCGGAAAAAAATCTTAAATAAATCCGAAAGAGAAAAAGCAGCGAAAAAATAAATAAAACTCCCCGACACAACCCAAACATATTAATTCATGGGCAGTTAGATTCAAGAGACAGGATGAAGAAATACCTCACCCTGTCTCTTTTTGAACAGGGACAATGGGGTCAGAGCAACTGTCCCAGTATAAGATCAGGGAAGGGACATTGAGGTCAGAGCAACTGTCCCGGTATAAGATCAGGGAAGGGACATTGGGGTCAGAGCAACTGTCCCAGTTTAAGAGCAGGGACATTGGGGTCAGAGTAACTGTCCCAGTTTAAGAGCAGGGAAAATGGGGTCAGAGCAACTGTCCCAGTTTAAGAGCAGGGACAATGGGGTCAGAGTAACTGTCCCAGTTTAAGAGCAGGCACACGAGGGTCAGAGCAAGTAACCCAGTATATTGTGAAATTCTGGAATTTCCTCGTGAACTTCAGAGATTTATTTGGAACTTCGATTCTTTTATTAACTTCAGAATTTACTGGAGTTTTAGAGACTGCACTGCATACCCAATTGTGAATTAGAGCATTTTCATTGTTAACATGAACTATTCTCCCGTGAACTCAGAGCTTTTTATCTATGAACCTGAGCAGATCCTCTGTGAACTCGGGGCTCCTCTAACTCCCTATTCCAACTCCACCGTTTTCTATCTTCCGGGCATAAAAAAACCACCCTATTTTAAAGGATGAATTTTTAACAGGATTAAAACTACTTCACCCAGCATCCCTTCACCGCTCTTTCGGCTTTTTCTTTTTATCATTCGGGATGTGTTTTGTAAAATAGGCGGCGAAAACAAGTAAGATGATGGCAACTCCCCATGCTGCAATGCCGCTCCAGTATCGGTCCAACATATTGCCAATAATAATGATGAGAACACTTGCTACAATTAAAATTCCAGATAAATATCGTTTCACCACGATTCCCCCATTAAATAATCCCTTTGTTAATAATCCGCACATCATAAACCGAAATGTCTCCTCTTATTATACTATATCCAATTCCATCCAGTTTATCATTATGAAGCTAAAATTTATTGATATTTTATTTTCCTCCCTTCTATTGAGCAAATAGCCTATAAGCAGTAAAATAATAGTTGTTCAGTCATATGCTTAATAAAGTGAAACTTCATTCAGAAGGGGTATCCTTACCTTCCTCACTGAATGTTAATTGAACCGAATCAGGGATTTACGGACTGTATATCCCCACCTTCACATGTGGGGCTTCCCTCTTGTTCTTTAGAGGTGGGGGTATTACAGACCGTTAATGCGTGATAAAAAATGAATGGAGAAAAGAAGTTTGAGAATAAAAGATTGTATGATCGTTGGACTCATTCTATGTCTGGTTAGTTTGCTTAGCGCATGTAATATGACGATAAAAGTTACAGGTACAGGGAAAACGGTAACCGGAATGGAAAGCGAGTTGATATTCAAAGAGACAATCCCAGGTGTGATTGTGGAAGAGATTACGATTTCTTCTATTGGAGATGTATTATTACATGAACCAGTCTATGTCGATGCTTGGACAGGGAGCACATTTAATTTTTCCCCGATGCTTGAAAAGGTGGAAGCTTATTTAAGTGAGGCGACGATTACGACGGCAAACCAAGAGTCGATGATCGGCGGGGTAGAACTTGGGTTATCCACCTATCCGGCATTTAATAGCCCGAAAGAGATTGGTAATGCGTTGAAGGACGCCGGGGTCGATGTCGTCATGCTGGCAAATAATCATACACTAGACCGCGGGGAAAAAGCGATTCAGCAAGCAATTAACCATTGGGAAAATCTTGATATGATGTATGTTGGTGCCTATAAGGACGAAGCAGATCGAAAAAAGGTGCGTGTAATCGAAACGGATGAGGGGATTTCCGTTGCATTCCTCAATTATACGTACGGGACAAATGGAATTCCAGTACCAGAGGATAAGCCTTATCTGGTCAATCTCATCGATCAAGAGCAGATGGCAGAAGATATCGCCGAGGCGGAAGCTGAAGCAGATATTATCGTTTTAAACCTGCATTTTGGAAATGAATATGAGCGGATGCCAAATGAAGAACAGAAGGAGCTCGTCCAATTTGCGGCTGACCATGGTGTCCATGCAGTCATCGGCCATCATCCACATGTTTTACAGCCGGCTGCATGGGTGGAAGGAAAAGATGGAAACGAAACGCTCGTCATTTATAGTCTAGGTAATTTCCTTTCGAATCAACAGGGGTTATATAAGCGGATTGGCGGGATGTTTACCTTTACCGTGACGAAGACAACTTATAAGGAAAAGGAGAGTATTGAAATTCATTCACCCACTCTCTTGCCGACGTATGTCACATTCCATGAGGACTTCGAAGACTATGAGGTTGTACCGATGTATTCCTTAACAAATAAGGAATTGAAAGAAGCAGATCGGCATTATGAAGAAATAAAAATGCATATGTCTCAGTGGATGCCAGAGCTTAGATTCATAGAAGAAAAGTAAGGGAAGTGTGGCCTGTTCCAAGAAAGGTCACACTTAAGATAGGCATGCCAAGTCTTTTTTGGTATGATGTAAAATGTATTTAAATTTACATACGTTAAGGAGATTCATCGCATGGAATGGAAAAATATATATCGAGGGATATTGATGGGTGCTACAGAGGTCGTCCCGGGAATCAGTAGCGGTACCATTGCACTTTTACTTGGAATTTATGAGCGGTTGATTGAAGCAATTAACGGCTTTTTTAGTAAGGACTGGAAGAAGCATTTAGGATTTCTCATTCCGCTTGGGATTGGCATGGTAGCAGCGTTGTTCGTGTTTGCGAAAGTGATCGAATGGTTGTTTATCCACCATCCGATGCCGACATTATTTTTCTTCCTCGGACTGATCCTTGGCGTCCTGCCTTATTTATTTTATAAAGCTGATGCGAAGAATTCATTTCGTCTGCAGCATATCGGTGTGATGCTGGTCGGTGTTATCATTATTGCTACAATAGGGCTTATGAATGTTGGAGAAGGGGAAATTATTACGAATATTACCCCGAAAACATATGCATATCTATTTGTTTCAGGTATAATCGGCAGCTCGGCAATGATTCTTCCAGGGATAAGTGGCTCATTCTTGTTTCTTGTTCTTGGTGTATATCCGACAATCATTGCTGCCGTCAGTAATTTAAAATTTGATATCATCATTGTGACTGGACTTGGGATTGCGATCGGCTTTGTCATCATGAGCAGAATTGTCGGCTATTTTTTACGAAACTATTTCACTATTACATTTGCCGCCGCAATAGGACTTGTTGCAGGTTCAGTTTTCGTCGTTTTCCCGGGAATACCACAAACGGTTGGTATGTTCTTTGTTAGTGTTCTTACATTTTTCACAGGGCTTTTAACAGCGTATATCCTTGGACGAATAGAGTATAAATAGTTACAATATAAGAAAATAATTTAAAGAGGGTATAAAAGGAGAATTCAGATGGAACTAATCACAACGCAAGCCAGATTTGATGAAGTTATACAAAGTGCGGAGCCGGTCATTATTAAGTTCTTCGCTAATTGGTGCCCGGATTGCAGACGCTTTGATATGTTCTCGGGCCAGGTAATGGATGAGTTCAACAATTATAACTGGTACGAAGTGAATATTGATGAGATAGAAGGAATTGCTGAAAAGTATGAAGTAATGGGAATTCCGAGCGTACTAATTTTCCAAAATGGGGAAAAACTAGCGCATCAGCACAGTGCTTATACGAAGACTCCAGAAGAAGTAACGGAATTTTTACAACAACAATTAGGGTAATATTAAACAAAGGCGGAAGCGCCCGTTAAGCAACGTACAAACTGGAGCACTCCGGAATGAGATAAAGGAAACACAACGAACGGCAGTGAGTTGATGTTGACTTATCGATTGGAGGAGTGTGAAGTTTGCTAGTTGCTGGGCGCTGGAGCCGGACGTGGCTAGCCCCGGATACCTAAGTTATTAAGCATTTTTATTTTATACTTTCTTATCATTTATTAAAGAAGCTTGCGATTAACAATTGAGTTGATTGCAAGCTTCTTTATTACGATTTCTTCTCTTTATTCACATAAATTAAAATTAAACTGCTCCTCGTTTGTAAATAGAAGTCTTCCATTCTCCAATTGGATTGTATCGTCACGCACTTTCAGCTGAAAGACATCCTCGTACTTGAATGGATCAGTTGGGATTGTGATCTCATTCAAATTACGCGGATTAATTTTCGCAGCGTCGTCTGGCTTGTTCTCTGTTGCGCCCCATTCAATTAGAAATGGCAAATTCTCCGCGTTTTCGGGAAAAAGCATTTTCCAAGATAGAGTTGAACCGTCAATCTTCTTCCGCATTCCTGGATACGGACCACTATACGGGATCTGATTTTCTTTAAAATAGGTCAGCTGGGCATCTAGATTACTCGTCCGTAAAGCAAAGGTAAGGAGCCCGGTCCTTCCTTGATCGAGGAAATCAACTGCATTTCTCACTAATGGGAGATTGCTTTTCCTAGCAAGTTCCTCATCGAAAATTCCGAGCCATTCGATATAACTGTCATTTTGGAAGTGAGCAAGGAAGTTGTACGTTCCCCATTTCTCATGTTTTCCACCTTCAATAGCGATTGCATGATGCTGTTCAACAAACTGCTGGGCATCCTTTTCGGGATTCTTTGAAACGATTACCAGATGATCAATTGCTAGCATGCTAATCCTCCTTTGTAAAATGAAAACTTCTGCTTATCGTCATGATAAGCATTTATGCGTATAATAGAAAGTAATTAATCTTAAAATTGGCAGGTGTGAATATGGCAAAACCTAAAATCCTGATTATTGAAGATGAACAAAAATTAAGCCGAGTGCTGCAACTCGAACTCGAATATGAAAATTATGAAACAGGTGTCGCAGATAATGGAAAAGATGCGTTGCGACTTATAGAAGAAGAGAACTGGGATCTTGTCTTGTTAGATATTATGATTCCTGAATTAAGCGGTCTTGAAGTGTTGCGGAGAGTCCGTCGTTTCGATGAGGAAACACCAATCGTTCTACTTACAGCAAGGGATGAAATCCATGATAAGGTAAGTGGGCTCGACCTTGGGGCGGATGATTATATTACGAAGCCTTTCCAAATTGAGGAATTATTAGCGCGGATCCGCGTTCTTTTACGCCGGCCGAAAGCGAAGAAGGAGAATAACGAGGACCTTACTGTTGCTGATTTGAGAGTGAATGCGAGCGCCCGAGAAGTTTCAAGAGGCGAAGTGCAAATCGATCTTACACCAAGGGAATTCGATCTGCTCGTCTGTTTATTGCAAAATAAAAACATTGTCCTGACAAGGGAGCAGCTGATTGAACAAGTTTGGGGGTTCGATTATTACGGTGATACAAATGTTGTCGACGTCTATATCCGCTACTTGCGGCAAAAAGTGGATAAAGGTTTTGAGGCCGCGGTTATTCAAACAGTGCGCGGGGTAGGCTATACGATAAAGGACCTTGAACAATGAAATTAAGGACGAAAATCCGCTTGTTTTCCAGTGTTCTCATTCTAAGTATGCTCATCCTTGTCAATACATTCATCTATTTTCTCTTTTATAAAAATGCAACGGATGGCCAATTAACGGAACTATCCTTGCAGACTGATGTTCTGATCGAGCATCTCTCACAGACGACGAGCGGGGAAGAGGCGAGTGAAGTAATCAATGCTTTTCTACCGGCAAATGGGATGGTGAAGGTGTTCTCGAGTGACCAGCGGGCAATAGAATTTAAACGTAAAGGAGAGGCTTATCGGACATTGGAAGGTGCGTTCCAGACTGCGGAGACTCATGAAATTGAACGGCCAGAGCGCGGTGTCCATGTCGCTGTTGTAACTAAGCCGATCATTTGGCATGATGGGAGTGTTGTCACGCTGCAGATGTCTGACAATTTAGTGGCTCTTACGAATACGATGCGAATTTTATTTTACGTACTTATCATCGTATCACTCGTTATCCTCATCCCGACGGTTATCGGTAGTAATATCCTGAGCCGTTTCCTTCTCAATCCTATTGAAGAACTGACACGGACGATGAAAACGAACATTAAGGAACGGAAATGGGAGAAGATCGATCACAGAGACCGTTCCAAGGATGAGCTCTATGAAATGGAAGTTACCTTCAACGAAATGATTGATCAGCTAAAGGATAACTACGAAAGACAGGAAGACTTTGTATCCAACGCTTCCCATGAATTGAAAACTCCGATACAGATTGTGAAGAGTTACGCCCAGCTGCTTGCAAGAAGAGGGAAGGACAACCCCGAACTACTGGACGAATCAATTGAAGTAATTGATTCGGAAGCCGACCGGATGAAACGGCTTGTGGAGCAACTTTTATCTTTGGCGAAAAATAAAGAAAATGTTGTCCACGAACGTGTCGAACTTGTTCAACTGATCGAGCATTCGATTACAACTTTCAAGCAGGCTTATAATAGGGAAATCGAATTTCATAAAAATACCGAAACGATACATGTTTTAGGGAATGCTGGGCAGCTCGAACAAATTATTTATATTTTAATTGAAAATGCCTTGAAATACAGTGAAGATAAAATTACAGTAAGTCTATTTACTTATAATGGTGACGTGATTTATTCTGTGAAAGATTATGGAAGTGGAATAGCTCCAGAAGATCAGGAACGGATATTCGAGCGGTTTTACCGGGTCGATAAAGCAAGAAGCAGAGGGACCGGTGGCAGTGGGCTCGGCCTGTCTATCGCTAGGGAAATTGCCGAAGACCATCAAGGAAAGCTAACTGTGGACAGTACCCTAGGGGAGGGCTCGACTTTTACAATGGTTTTACCGGTTATGAAAGAAGGGCCCGATGAAAAATAACGTTTACTTTCCGTAAAGATTCATTTCTCAGCATTTTCTAATCTTCCTCACATCCTCCTATTATCTGCCCGAGCTATGATAAAAGCAGAGATCAAAGGAGGAAATAAAATGAATAAAAAATTAGGATATGGAATTGGAGCATTGGCGATAGCATTGGTCATTGGTTTTACTGCTTATCAATCGAATGCTGCACCGACAGAGCCGATTGTTGCAGCGAGTGAAACGGAAGAAGTACAAGAAACGAAGGAAAAAACAGGGGAAAACCAGGATCCATTTGCAGGTGTGCTTTCGATTGAAGAAGTAAAGCAAATTGCTTTAACCGAATTCGAAGGTAAAGTGACGGAAATTGAACTCGACAAGGATGACGGCGGATTGATTTATGAGGTTGAATTAAGAGATGGTACGCATGAAGCAGAAATCGAACTTGATGCAATGACAGGTGAGATTATCGAGGTGGAAATCGAACAAGATGATGACCGTTGGGATGACTAATTAGCTAAGCTAGGAGGGGGTCATAATGAATAAAAAATTGCTAATGGCAATTGGAGCTATGGCGATTGCAACTGTATTAGGGCTTATTTTCAGTCAAAATTTATCGGTTTCAGCCGGACCTGACCTAACCGAGAAAGAAGTTACGGAAAAAGTGGAGGCCCAATATCCCGGGGAAATCACTGCACTTAAGTTAGATGAACAAGAGACAAATCCTATCTATGAAGTGGAAATTGTCATCGACGGGCAAGGATATGAATTAGTAATTGACGGGAACTCAGGTGAGGTATTAAAGCTGGAAGAAAAATGGCTAGCTAAAGCAGATGAAAAGAAAGATATGACTACGGATAAGCAGAAGGAAAATGGAGATAAGAGAGAAGCATCAGCTACAAATAAAAAAGAAACAGACTTGGAAATGAAAGAAAAAGCAACTGAAGATACAAAAGAGACCGAGCGTAAAACGGTAACTGCACCAAAACAAGAGGATGCAGAAGAAGCGAAAAAAGAAGATAACGAAGCAAAAAAAGGTCCCAATGATGATTCCAAGAAGCAATCCGATGAGCGGAAATCAACAATCAGTCAAGAAAAAGCAATTGAAATTGCATTAAAACAGTTCTCCGGTGTGGTGGATGATATAGATTTGGATAGAGAAGATGGTCGCTTAATATATGAAATCGAAATTGAGAGCCCCGAAGGAGAGGCAGAAATCGAAATCGATGCCTACACAGGAGAAGTGCTCGTTGTTGATATAGATTTAGATGATTAATTGCAAAAAAGAAGAAAAGCACGGTGCAGCAACTTAGTACCGTGTTTTTTGTTACCCTTTTATGCAACGTATAGGCGTTGACTATTGTTTATTTGATGAGTTTTAAGCGAAATATTTTCTGTTCAACTAACATTCAGTGTGGGAGATAAGAAACCCCACTGAATGAAGTTTCATTTTATATTTAATCGGGTATCAAAAAGGTATAAAAAAGAAAGAAATAAGGGAAGTTTTTTGGAGGAATTTTAGATGGACAACTATGATGTAATCATTTATGTGAGTGACAATAATCAGTATTGCACAAAAGTAGTAAATCTCGTCAAAAAGTACGACGTTACTTACAAAATAAAAAATGTAACCCAGAATAGGGATTATATGACAGAAATGCAGAAGAAAGGGGTTTACGGTACACCAGCAATGTTTGTAAAAGGGGAGAAACATTCGATATTAGGTTTTCAAAAAGAACGGATACACCACACGCTTAGGAAAGTCGAAAACTAAACGAATAACAAAAGCTCCCCTAGCTGCATAATTTATAGTATGAATCAATGTTTGGATAAAGAGGTGTTCCAAATGGACGATAGAATGAGGCGGCATCCGTATCTGTACGCTAATCGAAACACACCACCATTTGCTCGCCAGCAACCACACAATATACCAAACTCTCCCTATACACCTATATCACATATAACACCTTATGAACGCTATGCAAAACCGCCACAACCACTTAATTTGATGAGTCAAAGTCAAAGCCAAAGTCAGGAAGCGTATGGCAATCCGTCGTCGGAACAGACGCAAGCCGGCCTTCTTCGTGCTTTTACCGATGCAAATGGACAAGTGGACTTTAGTAAAACGATGACAACCATTAATCAGTTAGCGAGCACATATCATCAAGTTTCTCCGATTGTGAGACAGTTAAGCTCCTTGATCAGGACGTTCAGATAAGTTAGGTCGGATAAATAGGGGTCGATGAGCAGATAATAAAAGAAAGGAATGGTTAGAACGAGGGGATGCGGATGATAGGATGTTTATTGATTCACGGATTTACAGGTGGTCCTTATGAGCTTGGCCCGTTAGCGAAATATTTGCGTGAACATACGGATTGGCATGTTGAACTGCCGACATTGCCAGGACATGGGATTGAACTACACTTAGAGGACATCACTTACAAGGATTGGATTTCTGCGGCAGAGGAAGCTTTGCAGCAGCTATCGGAGAAATATGATGAAATTTATTTAATCGGCTTTTCGATGGGTGGGATGATTGCTGCTTATCTAGCGGCGAAGTATAAGGTAAAAAAATTAGTATTACTGGCAACCGCGGGGAAGTATTTGGATTTCAAACAGATTGGAACGGATGTTCAGGAAGTAATCCGTGATGGGTTGAAGGGCGGATTGGAAAACAATCAAATGTACAATCATTATAAGCGGAAATTTGGTCAAGTGCCGATAAAAGCGAATATCGAATTTGTAAAGCTTATTAATTTCACGAGACGATTTTTGAAAGAAGTCGAGACCCCTGTATTGATTGCGCACGGCCAACTTGATGGGATGGTACCTTATAAGACAGCTTACTATTTGGATAAGGAGATTGATTCGGAGCACAAGGAGATTGTGCTCTTGGATCAATCGAGACATCTGCTTTGTTTAGGTGAGGATAAGGATACGATCAATCTGATGGTCCATGACTTTCTTGAAAAGAAAAAATAAACCGGATGGATACAAAATTACGTCCATCCGGTTTATTTTACAGTAAGAAAGTATAAAATAAAAATGCTGTGATAACTCAGTTTCTAGGACTAGCCACGTCCGCTCTGAGCCCAGGGTGCTTGCGCTATTGTTATTTTTTTCTGTCTTTAAAGAAAGCTATTACGATAGCGCCATCTCCGCCGTGAGTTGCGATGATGGGACCGGTGTCTGTTAGGAACGTTTCTTTAAAGGAATATTTTTCTTTTATTTCGTTCAATAGTTTTGTTGCCCGGGATTCACTGTTGCAGTGGGTCATGAATAAGCTCTTATTTTCCGCATTTTTCGTATACTCTCCGATTTGTTGGATAAACCGGTTCACTGCACGTTTTTCTCCACGTATGCGTTCTGTTACTTCTATTTCTCCTTGTTCACTACCACGCATAAGCAATTTAATGCTGAGCGTCTTTGCAATCTTACCGGTTACCTTTGAAATCCGGCCACCGCGGACAAGGTTATCTAACGTCTGGAGGACAAATAAAGTAATCGTATCTCCAACTCGTTCTTCCGTATGCTGTACAACTTGTTCAAATGTATATCCTGTTTGAATTTTATTGTATAAATCATGAAGCAAAAGGGCAATTCCGCCTGAAGCTGTTTTCGTATTGATGACAGCGATTTTACGCGCTGGTTCTTCTTTTTCAAGCATGTTTTTAGCGGTGACCGCATTTTGATACGTACTACTTAATTCCTTGGAAAGGCTCAGCATAATAATCGGCTTATCTTGCGGCACCTTTTTATAAGCTTCGTAAAAGTCGTTCGGGCTTGGTGCAGCGGAAAGTGGAACTTCATTAAGCTTCTTTACCTTCTGATGGAAATCCGCAAGCTTCAATGAATGACCAGTTTTATATTCGCCATCGCTGAAATTTAAATAAAGAGGGACAATTTCTAATTGCATTTGTTCGATTAACTGTTGTGGAATGTCTGCTCCACCGTCTGTCATTAGTTGAATTCTCATCCTGATTACCGCCTAACTGATTATTTTTTCCTTTGAGAAATGGTGACGCGCGTTTTTTTCGATGTGCTGATGATGAATAAATACAAGCCGAAGATAACGATCGTTCCACCTAAAAATTGAGACCAAGTAATAGCTTCATTTAAGAAAATATATGCTAAAAGGGCAGCTCCAACGGGCTCCAATAATCCGGCCATGGACACTGTTGTTGTACTTAACCAGCGTAAGCACCAGTTGAAAATTGAATGGCCGAAGAATGTTGGAATGATGGCAAGTGCAAGGAATGCATACCAGTTCGTTGCACTATAACCGGTGAATGAGTGCTGTAAGCCAAGGTTGTATATAAATAAAGTGACGGAAGCAACCCCATATACGATGAATGTATACGTCATTAGAGACAAGCTCTTCCTTGCAGATTGTCCAATCAGAAAATATCCTGTGATACCTATTGCTCCTAAAATGGCGAGCACATCACCGAGTAGTTCGTTTCCTCCGAGTTGGAAATCCCCCCAACCGATAATCAGACTTCCAAATAGTGTAATGATCATACTGATGATGGCACCATAGGAAAAGCGTTCCTGAAACAATAAATAAGTCCCGAGGAAGGCAAAGACCGGTTGGATGGAAACAAACACAACGGAACTTGCAACGGATGTATGACTTAATGATTCAAACCAAAAAATAAAATGCGCGGCGAGAAATATGCCTGCTAGTATAGAAAGTATCCAGTTTCTTTTAGAGATTTGTTTGAATTCATGTCGGTAGTTGATCAATATAAATGGCGCCATCATGATAACGGCGAAGAATAAACGATAGAAAGCAGTCATAGCTGCAGGTGCATCTTCAGCAAGTCGAACGAGTATAGCAGAAGTGGATACAGCAGTTACTCCAATAAAGAGAGCTGCTTTCGGATTAAATGCAGGAAGACGCATAGAAAAACTCCTTTAATTGACACCTTTTCCAGAGGGGATGACTAGGTCCATTACGCCCCTCTATTTTCAATATATTATCATCTTATATTACCATGATTCATGGAAAAATTCATTTATTTCACGCCGTTTGAAAGATAATCTGTAATCCATAATGTTGTTTTCATTCAGCGTAAATGCAAAGTCTAATTTAGATCACTATATATTAAATAAGTATTTATGACGGAGCATTGTGGAAAATGGTGACAAAGATGTGGTATCATAAGACAAACAGTAATTTGAGGCCCCGAAGATGGAAGGGAAGCCTAATTGTTCTTTTAGAGAAACAATAATTGGTACGTGATAAATCTTTTCCCGGTTGAATGATAAACCCTTGTACGTTTTAACCGTGCATATCTGATAATGGCAATGGGTATATGTATAGATAGGATTTATAAATCTGAAGTAAAGGACTAGTGGCCTCTTATAACTAAATATTTTTTACAGAAGGAGTAGACATTAAGTGGCAAAATTTAATGAATTAAATATCGCGGCCCCGATTATGAAAGCTTTGGAAAGAATGGGCTTTGAAGAAGCAACGCCAATCCAAACGGAGACCATTCCTCTTGCGAAAGCGGGCAATGACGTAATCGGTCAAGCTCAGACAGGTACAGGGAAAACCGCTGCGTTCGGTATTCCGATGATTGAAAGAATCGACACTAAACTTCGCAAGATACAGGGGTTAGTTGTAGCTCCGACGCGGGAATTGGCTATCCAGGTCGCAGAGGAAATCAATCGCATTGCAAGATTTGTCGGCATTCGTGCATTGGCAATATATGGTGGTCAACATATGGACAGGCAAATTCGTGCACTGAAAGATGGCCCGCAAATCGTCGTGGCAACACCAGGAAGATTGCTTGACCATATGCGGAGAAGAACTATTCGGACGGATCAAGTACGAGTTGCAGTTCTGGATGAAGCGGATGAAATGCTGAACATGGGGTTCATCGATGATATTCGTGATATCTTAAAAGGCATTCCAGAAGAACGTCAAACGTTGCTATTCTCCGCTACGATGCCAAAGGAAATTCGCGATATCGCAACAACATTGATGAAGCAACCGAAAGAAGTAAAAATTAAAGCGAAAGAAATGACGGTTGAAAATATTGATCAGTACTTCATTGAAATACCGGAGAAATTCAAGTTCGATACGTTGAACAACCATGTCGATATTCATTCTCCAGAGCTTGCAATCGTGTTTGCAAGAACGAAGAAGCGGGTCGATGAAATTACGGAAGGTTTACAGGCTAGAGGCTATCGTGCTGAAGGGATTCATGGCGACTTGACTCAAGGAAAGCGGATGTCTGTATTGAACAAGTTTAAAAACGGCCGTGTCGACGTGCTAGTTGCAACAGACGTAGCTGCACGTGGATTAGATATTTCCGGCGTGACTCACGTTTATAACTTTGATATCCCGCAAGATCCGGAGAGTTATGTACACCGTATCGGGCGTACAGGGCGCGCGGGTAAAACAGGTGAAGCGATCTCCTTTGTAACGCCAAGAGAAATGGCACATTTACATTTAATTGAAAAGACGACGAAGAGTAAGATGAAGCGTCTCGCACCACCGACGATTCAAGATGCTAGACGTGGACAACAGCAACTTACAATCGAAAGAATCCAGAAAACAATTGATAAGCGTGATTTAACGACATATCAAGAAGCTGCGAAGGACCTGTTGGAAGATCACGATTCGGTAACCGTTATTGCAGCGGCAATTAGCCTGTTGACGAAAGAAAGAAGAGACACACCAGTCCGGATTTCTTCGGTTGCACCAGTGAGTGTGAAAAAAGCACTCCATTCAAAAGGCAAAGGCGGACATCGCTCGAAAAACAAACGCTTCTACGGTGGACGTAACCGTAAAGGTAATTTCCAAAAACGTCGTAAAAGAGACTAACTAAGAATAAAAACGGTTTGGAGCACTATAACTCCAAACCGTTTTTTAGATACTAGCGTTTATTCCAATTTATTTCGATAAGCAATTCTGTCCCCCAGTTGGTTAACTTTTTCTTCTTCTAAATTTTTCACGTGATAGTGTTTGCCGCCGGTGTTGCTCAGAATAGATATTTTCATGGAGGCGAGGCTCCATTTTCTTTCGAGTGCATGATTCTTTTTCTCGAAGGCTTGTATTCGTTTTTGCTGAATGAGTACGGTAGTGCGCTTCACGTGTCGGTATCGGAGTAACAACCTGTTCCCTTTAAGGTAAAAGCCCGCATCCTTATAAGAAAGCCAGCCCAAGCCTAGAGAGAGCGCGAACAAAGCAATCGGAATCCAAGCAAACGACCGGAAAAAGATAAAGACGGCGATACTGGCCAGTAAGAATAATACACTTGAACGAACATAGTAATACGGTAATGCAGCGGGTGGTGGCTTCGTCCATTCGACTTCTTCTTCCTGCCAGCTGAAGTCTGGAGCAAATTCATCAAGAAAGGCGGCGATTTCTCGTTTATGCAGCAATGGGAATAGGATCGTTGAATCCGCTAATTTCCCATCTGTATTTCCGCCGGCAATTTCTGCAAAAATAAATGCGTAACCGAATGGCTGACGTAAGATGTTTTCTTCAATACCAATCGCCTGAATCCGGTGCAAGGGAATTGTCAATTGCTTTCTTTCAAGCAATCCCCGCGTAATGAATAATTCATCCTCCGTTCTTCTGATAGTGAATTTCCCGTAGCGAAGGAGTGTCCAGAGAATACTTAATAGCCAAATGATGGCAAGAACACCAAGAATAATAAGAACAATGAATATAATACTTGCAGTTACCAACCACTCATAGGTGTAGTTATACACCATTTCAGGTATGAGTTCGTCAAATTCCGAGAGCCCAACGACGATGAAACCGATAATAATGCCAAGACCACCGGAAGTGATTCCGGCTAGGAGCAAGCGGGAAAAGGAAATTTCTTTCTGTGCAAGATACATTTCTTCAAGAACTAAGGTACCTGCTTTTCCGCTATTTTTTAACACTTCCCGGAGTTCTTTCGCATCTTTAAGCGAAACAGCTGAAAGGGCAGCTTCTGCCTTCTCTCCGCCACTTGCTGTTTCAATTTGGACCCGGGTCAGTTTGAATATACGATGAATCACACTTTCGGTTAAATCAATCGATTGGATCCGGTTTTTCGCAATAGACCGTTTCGTTCGTTTAAATATACCGTACTCAATCCATAGCTCATCATCGGTAACATAATAAGAAAAACGGTACCACGAGAGAATGCCATAAACCGAAGCGAGTATACTAAATGCCCCAAGTGCAATAGAAAATATGAGAAAGTTTCCAGCGACTAAAACGATTAGCAGCGAGAAAAATAATTCTTTGATTACTTTTAATATGTTAAAAATAATGGCTGCAGGGTGTAGGCGTCTTTCCTCAAACATCATCTTCGTCCACCCTTGCAAGTTGTGAAATCCGGTCCCGCAAATCAGAAGCATTTTCTTCTGACAAAGCAGGGATGATGTGCGTTGTCGCTGCGGTGGAAATCGACACACTCGCAACATGAAATCTCTTCATAATCGGGCCTTGTTCTGTATCGACGTGTTGTACCCGTATCATCGGGATTAATGTTCGCGTACGGATGAAAATTCCGTGCTGGATATAAATTTCCTGTTCAAAGATCTCATAGCGCCAGCGCCGATACCTAAGTTTAGGAAATAAGAAAATGAAAATGTAACTTAATAAAACAGTTATAATTATTGCTCCGGTTATATAAATGAACGACCAAGCCCAGAGAATCGCAAAGACTACCGACGTAAGAAGAATCAGCCAAAGTATGCCAAGGTAAATGGCGGCGCTGATTTTCCAAACGTCGACTGCCCGCGGGTCGATTGCATGCTTCGGTGGTTGTCTCATTGTGCAACATCCTTCCATTACGATGGTTACTAGTAATACGATTAGGTGCTAATTAAGTTTCAAAAGAAGAAGGAAGTTAAGTTAAATTCAGTTGGAAAATCTGCTGAAAAATCCAATGACAGCAAGAATACCGATGATAATCCAGAGCCAGTTTTTACGGATGCTTTCAGGTATTACTCTTTTTTTATTCCAACGATTCGGATTAAATTGTATCTCCCGGTCATCATCTGGATAGCTGCGCTGATAAGCATGCCACGGCGAGAAAGGGCGGATGTTTTTCAAAAAGAGTGGTGCTATCGCGAATCCTCCAGCAAAGCCTGCTAAGTGAGCGACGATATTAATTCGCGTTCCGACGAAGGACATAAGTACTCCGATGATGAAAATAGTTTTGATCATTTGCGAACTACCTTGGTCAATGAGATGCTTGCGGAAAGCAACCATGAATATATACATACCAAATAATCCGTAGATCGCTCCAGAAGCACCTAAATGTGTGTATTGTAAAGGTTCAATTAAAAACGTCGCTATATTTGCAATAACCCCAGCGGCTAAATAAGCAAGGATGAATTTGAATTTTCCAAGCATCAACTCAAGCGCTGGCCCAAAGATGACGAGGGCAAAGGAATTGAATAACACATGTGTCAATTCTCGGTGGAGGAAGATTGGGGTAACTAAGCGCCAATATTCGCCCATTGCAACGGATAAGTTATTGCCAACTCCAAATACATAAACAATCCAACCGATCCCAGACTGAAAAAATTCCATCACTAACCAAAGGACGATGTGAATTATAACAAGGGTCGAGACGACGGGGTAAAGATTTATAAATTCTTTTAAACTTCTTTCGTTCCGTATAAACAATAGAAGAAGCCTCCTAAATAAGTTTAGTTTCCTATAATGTTCAGGTACTATTATAATAATTAATAATACGAGTTATGACCAACATTAGCTATTATCATTCAAGGAGAGAAGGCAAAAGCCAATGATTAAAGGAATTGGAATAGATATTATTGAACTAGGCCGAATAGAGTCAAGCCTTAAAAAGGGAGACCGACTTGCGGCACGGGTGTTGACTGATTCGGAGTTGACAATATATAAACAATTTGCCAACCGGAGACGCCAGATAGAATATTTAGCTGGAAGATTTGCGGCAAAAGAGGCATGTGCAAAAGCGCTCGGGACTGGGATCGGGAAATTGAGCTTCCGGCACATGGAAATAATCCATGATGAGAGCGGGGCGCCACAACTTATGGTGCAGGGCTATGAAGGGTATGTTTTTCTATTATCAATCAGCCATAGTAAGGAATATGCCGTAGCACAAGTCGTTGTTCAAAAGAATGGGTAAAGAGAATCTGCATAAACGGAGTGGTTGTCTCATAGTATTTTAATGCGGGCAGGAGGGGACTTCATGTTTATAGTCACCGCGAAGGAAATGTACGATATCGACAGGCATACGATGAAGGAAATTGGTTTGCCGGGGCACGTGCTTATGGAAAATGCCGGAAGGGAGATATTTCGCAACATCATCTCTCTTTTTGAGCGAACAGAGCGGATAACAGTATTCGTTGGAGCAGGAAATAATGGTGGAGACGGTTTTGTCATTGCAAGGTATTTGATGGAACATGATTATAATGTACGGGTTTTCCAAGTGGTTCCTGATGAGTTGATTCAAGGAGATGCCTTGCTGCATAAGAAAATTTATTTGAACAGCAATGGGAAAATATTTTCTCTCATAGACCACGGTGTAGAAGAAATCATCAAAAACTCAGACGTTATTATTGACTCTTTACTTGGAATCGGGAAGAAGGGTGCGCTGCGTGAGCCGTATCAAGACGTGATCAAACGGATAAACGAATCTGATGCCCGGGTCGTTTCTGTTGATATTCCGTCCGGGTTACCGGCTGATGAAGGAGTGCCATTTACTGTGGCTGTACAAGCGGATTACACGTTTATTGTCGGAGCTATGAAAATGACTGCGGTTTTACCTGACACGGCCAGCTATTACGGGGAATGGAAAGTCGTTGAGATTGGCTTCTCCAAGCGGACGATGGAGAAATATACGACCCGCCGCTTATACGGTAGCGATCAGTTCCAAGCAACCCTTCCAAGGAGACGGGCGTACGCACATAAAGGAGACCATGGTAAGGGTTTTATCATTGGTGGGAGTGCAAGGATGCCAGGAGCGATTACTATGGCTACGGAGGCAGCGCTTGTCGCAGGGGCAGGCTTAGTGACTGCAGGAACGTTGCAGGAAATTATCCCAATTATCGCTTCCCGGATACCAGAAGCGATGTTTAAGATATTGAAGGAAGAAGACGGGCTGTTAGTCTGGGATAATCACTTGGATGTATCAGCGTATGACGCAATCGCTGCCGGTGTCGGAATGGGCCGTAGTAAGCAGGGGGAGGAGCTAATAAAGCAGGTGCTAAAGGCAGCGACTTGTCCTGTTTTGGTTGATGCCGACGGATTATATCATTTAAGCAATTTACTCCCCATACTGAAGTCGAGAGATGCTGTGACAATTGTAACGCCTCACGCTGGAGAAATGGCCAGGCTTCTCGAGCTGCGGATAGAAGAAACGTTAACATCCCCTTTTCAGCATGCGAAAGACTTCGCAGAGGACTACGGAGTCTATGTCGTGTTAAAAGGGAAGTACACCATTATTACGAGCCCGGACGGTAAGCAGGTGGTTGATGCAACCGGAAATCCCGGTCTTGCAAAAGGCGGTAGCGGTGACGTACTCACAGGGATAATGCTCGCCATGATTTTACAAAACCAAACCATTTTTTCCGCCATCTGCAATGCTTGTCACCTTCATGGTACGAGTGCTGATTTAGCAGTACAGCATAAGCATAGTGTCTATGATCTAACGGCGACAGATATCATCGCCTGGATTCGTGAAGTATATCGTATGATTTCCTGATAAACGTGATTTGTTCCCTTTGTTAATTGAGACAAGGGAGATATGTGTATGAAGAAGCGCTATCTTGGAATATTCCTCATCGTCATCAGTATTGTCATCCTTTCAGCATGTGGAGAGAAATCGGAGGAAGATGTTGTCGAAAAACTGTCCGACACGTTGGAGGAAATGGATGGTTATAAAGCAGAAGCAGAAATGACGATGAAGACAGGACAGGAAGAACAGCGGTTTACGATTGATATTTGGCATCAGAAAGAGGATTATTATCGCGTGAAGCTCGGTTCTCAGGAAGATGACAAGGGTAGTCAAATCATATTGAAAAATGAAGACGGAGTGTTTGTGTTAACTCCAGCCCTTGAAAGAAGTTTCAAATTCCAATCGGAATGGCCGGAAAACAGCAGCCAGCCTTACCTTTACCACTCGCTCGTCAAAGACATATTAGATGACGAGGAAGCAAGCTTTGAAGCAACAGAAACCCATTATGCGTTTAAGACAAAAACAAATTACCAAAACAATACGAACTTGCCGTACCAGCAGATTCTTTTTGACAAGAAAACATTCTATCCAACTGCAGTGCAAGTATTGGACGTCGATGATAAAGCAGTCGTAGAAGTCCAGTTTCATGCATTTGATACAGCAGTAAGCTTTGAGTCCGATGATTTTGCCATGGAGAAAAATATGGAAACAAACAGTGACGCTCCGACATTCAGTAGTAATGAAGAGGAAGTCTTTACCGTACTTCATCCGCTTTATACAGCCGGTGCAGAAGCAGTTGACCGGAAAGAAATGGAGCTCGATAACGGAAAACGAGTCATTTTGACGTATGGCGGTGAGAAGGATTTCACCCTCGTTCAGGAGATGCGTACCGACGTTCCAACACTAATGACACCTGAAGCAGTAAATGGGGAAATTGTGAATCTCGGTTTTACAATCGGGGCATTGACGGACGACACACTCCATTGGAATCATGAAGGCATTGATTACACATTGGCAAGTGACAGTCTAACGAAAGAAGAATTAATTGAAGTTGCCCAGTCCGTCCAAGGCCAAGAAATAAAATGAATCCCAAATGCACTTGAATAATCCCCTTAAGATTGATACAGTAAGACAAACTGTTACTCATCTTAAGGGAATATTTTTGCAAAATACACCGCTTCCATGCCCAACATTCATAATTAGCGAAATCTATAGCTAGACATGCCAAACACTTTCATACAGCGTAAGTATTTTGTGTATTCATTTTATTGGCGTTCTAATTACCGTTCAGTTGCCCGGCGGACGGATGCTTTCCACGAGCACGGCCTCAGCCTCCTCGGAAGAAAACCGCTTCCTGCGGGGTCTTCGGACTCGTGCTATTCCCGTAGGAGTCACCGTCCGCCGGGCAACTGAACTGGTCTAAAGGATTATTTTAAAAAGAAATTATTCCGTTATGATAAGGATTGTACTTCTGGAATATTAAACAGTAATCCAAATCACGCTTTTCCTCGGAGCAGTCCAGACACCTCGAGACTCCTGCAGGAGGAAAGGCATAGGTGAGACCCCGCAGTACGCAAAGCGTACGAGGAGGCTCACCAGCCGCCTGCGGAAAGCGAGAGGTGTCTGGACTGCGGACTTCCAGATGAAAGTTGCACTTACGCTGAATGAAAGCAATATTAGAGCCTTTTTAAATATTATTCGTCTAAATGTTTAAGGTTTGAGGTTGGGAGAAATAATTGTATTTACATCTGCCAATATGAACATATACCCTAATTTGCAAGGGAAAAAACGAAGAAAATTTGTTTTTTTGTAAGAAAACTATCGGAATCCCTTTGCATTCAAGCGTATTCAATGATACTATTAAGTAGAAATTATATTATATGTTCATCAGTTGGCGGAGGTGCATCATTTTGTCAGAGGGTTTACAGGAAGTGATGGTTAAATTACCTAAAAATCTTCTTAACGAGGTGGATGGTTTGGTGAAAAATGATAATGGTGATTTAAGTGAGTTCATTTATCAGGCAACGAAGAACTATTTAGAGCAGAAGAAACAGGCGCATTTCCAGCAATTTATGGAAACGATGCGACGCGGTTATGAAGAAATGGGCCACATTAATCTTAACATAGCTTCAGAGGCTTTCCAGGCTGAAGAGGAGGCTGATGACACCCTAGAGCGCACTGTGATCGGGGTGTAGCATTTGAACGTGCAAAGAGGCGAGGTATACTTCGCTGACTTATCTCCTGTGGTTGGATCCGAACAGGGAGGAGTGCGTCCGGTATTGATTATCCAGAATGATATCGGAAATCGTTTTAGTCCAACGGTAATTGTAGCAGCTATCACAGCACAAATCCAAAAGGCTAAGTTGCCTACCCATGTTGAAATCGATGCCAAAAAATATGGTTTTGACCGAAATTCTGTTATTCTCTTGGAACAGATTCGAACGTTGGATAAGCAGCGATTAACAGATCGAATAACAAGACTAGATAAAGAAATGATGGAGAAAATTAACCGGGCGATTGAAATAAGCCTAGGGCTGAAGGATATATATGATCATTGATGAAACCTTTCAACTATAATAATTGGAAGGTTTTTTTGTGCTTTCCTTACTATTGAAATAGTCCTTCTTTCTCTTTTTGGCGGGGAGTTGGTATGGTACGATTTTTAAAGAATGGTTTTTTTAGGCATTTTCGTACAAAATACGATGCATTCTTAATTAGACGCGAATTATTGGATGATAAAGTGAAACTTCATTCTGTGGGGATCTTTACCCCCACAGAATGTTAGTTGAACAGAATCAGGTACTTACGGACTGTATATCCCCTCTCCTCTCACATGTTGGGCTTCTCTCCTGTTTAGAGATGAGGGGGATTATAGACCGTTAATACGTGATAAAGTGAAACTTCATTCAGTGGGGGATCTTTACCCCCCACAGAATGTTAGTTGAACAGAATCAGGTACTTACGGACTGTATATCCCCTCTCCTCTCACATGTTGGGCTTCTCTCCTGTTTAGAGATGGGGATATTACAGACCGTTAATACGTGATAAAATGGTTTCGCAATAGTCTAACGATGAAAAAGCATGTTATTATAGGGAATAAGCATGAATATAGAAGACGGGGGTATTAAGAGTGGAGACAAAGTTTAAACGAATTGTTCTTGAAAACAGTGATGCTATTGTTCAGATGTGGATGGATAATGTTCGCAATCTGAAGGATGAAAATTACACAACAAATATCGGGGACGAGCTTTACGAAAGCACGAACCGCGAATTTATGAATGTGATTTTTACAAGTATTCAAAGTCAAGGATCGATGGAAGAAGTTGAACAATTCTCCGAGAAAATTATTAATCTTGGCTGGCCACTAAGCTATATTACGGATGGCTTACAAGTATTTAGACGGGTGACCGTTGATTATATCTTGTCTAATCTGGACGATATGGACGATACGGAACAGATTAAAAGTGTATTTCAAAGTGTGGATGACTGGGTGGAACCGATTATTCGCAAGTTGGTAAATGAATACACAGGCAACTGGGAACAGATCGTTTCCTTGCAGCGTGTTGCGCTTCAGGAATTGTCAGCCCCCCTTATCCCAGTAATGGACAGGATTACAATCATGCCGCTTATCGGGACGATTGATACCGAACGGGCCAAGTTAATTATGGAAAATTTGCTGCAAGGTACGATCAACCATAACTCGGAAGTTGTCCTTATTGATATTACAGGCGTACCAGTTGTTGATACGATGGTTGCGCATCATATTATACAAGCAGCGGAAGCCGTCCATTTAATCGGGGCGAAATGTATTCTAGTTGGTATCCGTCCGGAGATTGCCCAAACAATCGTGAATTTAGGCATTGATTTAAGCGATTTTTCGACAAAGAGCTCCTTGAAAAAAGGGTTCATGTCTGCACTGGAAATAACGAACAGGAAAATTGTTCCGCTAGAAGGGAAAAGCAGGGAAGAACAGATAAAGAATATTATTGATTCGATATAAAGGAGAGTGAGATCTTTGCGTATACCAATTCTTAAGCTGAATAATTATCTGCTGATATCGATTCAAACAGAAATAGATGATCAGACAGCTATACAGTTCCAAGAAGATTTATTGGATGAAATATATAAAACAGAGTCTTCTGGAGTAGTGATTGATTTAACATCGGTCGATATCATCGATTCATTCATTGCGAAAGTTCTTGGAGATGTGGTTACAATGTCAGATTTAATGGGGGCGAAAGTAGTATTAACGGGTATTCAACCCGCTGTTGCAATGACATTGATTGATCTAGGAATAAATATGAAAAATGTACCAACCGCATTGGATCTTGAGCAAGGGCTTCTCAAACTCCATAAGGAATTGGGGGTATAATAGATGAATCCTCAGTCCTGTGTGAACATTCATAAAGAGTGGGATATTGTAGGGGCGCGTCAGCTTGGTAGGGAAATGGCGAAAGAAATCGGCTTCAGTACCGTTGATCAAGCTCGAATTGCGACTGCAATATCGGAACTCGCTCGAAATATATATTTATATGCCGATCAAGGGAAGATATCCTATGAAATAATCTATAATAATAGTAGGACAGGGCTGTGTTTAATTGCTGAAGACGAGGGCCCAGGGATTTCTGATATAAGTCAAGTAATGGAAGATGGCTTTACGACATCTGGAGGACTAGGCGCTGGATTGCCTGGAGTAAAACGCTTGATGGATGAATTCGAAGTTTATTCCGAGATAGGGAAAGGTACAACAATTAAAACGGTTAAGTGGCTGCGCTAATTACGAAGCGTACTAGATAATCTTGAAGAGTTATGGAGTGTTTGCTATCAGCTTGCACTCCATCCTTATTATATAAGGTAAGAGAGATGGAGATCGAGATAGGGGGAATACAATGGAGAATTTTTTCGAGGAAAAAGCAGATGAATATAAAAAACTGCTGGCGGAATATATTGAGTTTCAAGATGAAAAAGCACTCTACGGTGTTGAATTGGTCAGCAAAGCTTTTATCAAGCATAATATCTTACCGGAGGAAATTGTCAATATACATATTAAAGCGCTGAAAGAGTTATATCCGGACTTATTCGCTTCCTTTGAACATTCACTTGATTTCCTTTTGGAAGCGATGATATCTTATGGACTTGCCCATCAAGAAATTCAAAACCTCCGAGAACAGCAAATTGCTTTAAAATCGGAAATATCGGTTGCTGCACAGATGCAGAAGACATTATTAAAAACGAAGAAGCCGGATATAGCCGGGCTCGATATCGGTGTTATCAGTGTTCCGGCTAACCAGATGAACGGTGATTACTATAGCTTTTTGCAAAACTTGGATGGTACAATCGGGATTGCAATGGCAGATGTGATTGGAAAAGGTGTACCGGCTGCACTGTGCATGTCGATGATCAAATATTCGTTAGATAGTTTGCCGAAAGAGTCTACGCCACCACCGGTCATTTTGGGGAATTTAAACCGGGTCGTGGAAAGGAACACCGAGTCCAATATGTTCATTACCATGATGTATGGCGAATATAACCCAGAAACGGGCAAACTTGTTTATTCCTTTGCCGGACACGAACCGGGCTACTATTATTGTGCTGATGAGGACCGTTTTACAGAGTTTTCAACAGCTGGTCTTGTTCTCGGTGTTTCCGAAGATGTAGAATATGAACAAGCGGAAATTGAAATCGCAAAAAACGACATGATTGTCTTAATGACAGATGGTGTCACGGAATGCCGGGATGGTGACCGGTTCATCGAAATCGATGAGGTGTTTGATGTGATTCGACAATACTTGCATCTGTCCGCTCAAGATATGGTGCAAGAAGTTTATCGTTATTTTGAAAGGTTGCAAGATTTCCAGCTTCAAGATGATTTTAGTTTATTAATTTTACGAAAGACGGTTTAAGACTTTTTGCAACCGGGTAATAAAGATATGTGTCTAGAAATAGTAAATCCATACATTTAGAATATATTATTAGATGGGGGGATTACCTTGAATCTTGAAATTACACTTACCGAAGAAGGAAACCAATCAATTATAACACTTGCTGGGGAGATAGATGCATATACCGCTCCTGACCTGAAGGAAACATTTGGAATTGTAACGAAAAAAGCCGGACAGGAAGTCATTGTTGATTTGGAACATGTTACATACATGGATAGTACTGGCCTTGGATTGTTCATTGGTGCGTTGAAGTCCACTAAAGAGAATGATAGTGAGCTAAAGTTGGTGAACCTCCAAGACCGCGTTTACCGTCTATTCCAGATTACCGGGCTGGATGAAATTATGGATATTAAGGCAGCGATTAGAGGTGGAAATGAATAATGGAGAAGTTTGAATTTGTTGAAATGACAATCCCGGCTAAAGCAGAATATATTGGTGTCATTCGATTGAGTCTCTCTGGTATTGCGAACCGAATGGGCTTTTCCTATGAGAGTATAGAGGACTTAAAAATTGCCATTTCAGAAGCGATAACAAACGCAGTCACCCATGCCTATGAAAAGGATGAAAAAGGTGAGATCCAAATTGGCTTCGGTATCTATGAAGATCGTCTTGAAGTGATGGTTGCAGACCGAGGAGTTAGCTTTGATGTAGAAGAAGTCCGTAAAAAGGCAGGTCCATACAAGAAATCAAAACCAGTGGAGGATTTACAGGAAGGTGGGTTTGGTCTTTTCCTAATCGATGCACTAATGGATAAAGTAGAAATACATGATCATAGTGGAATTATTATCATTATGACTAAATATATAAATGAAGCAGAGGTGGGTCTAGATGGCGACCGAATCTCAACCACATCATAAAGGAAGAGATGAGGTATACCAATGGATAAGACATTTACAAGAAAACCCCACTGATGAAGCAGTTCAGGAAAAGATTGTATTACATTATAAAGACCTGGTGGGATCCATTGCAAGAAAATATTCAAGAAACAGCATTATTTATGAAGATCTCACGCAGGTTGGGATGATTGGTCTTTTAGCCGCTGTGAAGAGGTATGATGAAACGTTCGGGAAATCGTTTGAATCCTTTGCGATTCCGACGATCATTGGTGAAATTAAACGCTACTTGCGTGACAAAACATGGAGTGTCCATGTCCCGAGGCGAATTAAAGAACTTGGGCCGAAAATTAAAAAGGCAGTTGATGAGCTGACAAGGGCGAATCAGAAATCTCCTACGGTGGAAGAAATTGCAGATTACCTGGAAGTTTCTGAAGAAGAAGTGCTGGAAACGATGGAAATGGGTAAAAGTTATAAAGCACTTTCCGTTGACAGAAAAGTTGAAGCGGATTCGGAAGGAAGTACAGTTGCAATACTAGATCTCGTCGGAGATGAAGATACGAGTTATGATACAATCGATCAGCGAATGATCCTCGAGAAAGTAATGCCGATTTTATCCAAGCGGGAGCAGCTTATTTTACAATACACGTATTTTGAGAATAAGAGTCAGAAGGAAACGGGTGAAATATTAGGTATTTCGCAGATGCACGTCTCCAGATTACTTCGGAAAGCCTTATTAAAATTAAGGGAAGCAATCCAAACGGACCAATCCGAGGTGTTGGATTAATATGGGACAATCAAATGTATTTGTTTCCGTGTACCAACAGCCAAAGCAAGGGAATACTTTTTGTGGAGACAGTTATTTCTACAATGAGACAGAGGATCATTTTATTTGTGCGATCGCTGATGGGCTCGGAAGTGGAGAGTATGCTATGGAATCTTCCCAGGCGGTCATTGACATTATTAAAGAGAACAATCATGTTAGTGTGGAAGAACTCGTTAGAAAAAGCAACGAAATTTTATATGGGAAGCGTGGGGTAGTCCTCGGTATCTTGAAGATGGATTTCCGGTCCGAGGTCTACTCTTTCTCTTCAATTGGAAATATCGGGATTATGACAGTGACTGATGATCGAGTGAAAAAGCGTAATATCCCGAACACTGGCTATCTGGCGGGGTATAAGCGCTCCATTAAAGTGGAAAACTATAAGTTGAACAAAGGCACTAATTTTATTATGTTTTCAGATGGTGTGAAGGATAAAGAGTTATCCCACTGTTATTTCACCGATAAAGATGTAAATAGAATTACCAAATCCTATGAATTAACTTCTGAACCAAATCGCAGCGATGATACGACGCTAATTGCGATAAGGTATGATTGAGGAGGAATATGGAGAACCGGTGCTAGGCGCCGGTTTTTTCGCGTGAAGCTGACGCTATATCCTGAATTCTGGTAAAATAGAGGAATAAGGAGGAAGATATGTCGATGAGTTATGATAATGAGTTATTTCAATTGGTAGCTAGAGAAACAAATATAAAAACGCCTGTAATTGAAAAAGTTATTGCTTTATTTGATGAGGGAAACACTGTACCTTTTATTGCGCGTTACCGAAAGGAAATTACAGGTGGACTTGATGAAGTAGAAATTAAATTGATTCAAGATAAATGGACGTACGCACTTCAATTATCCCAGCGTAAAGAAGAAGTGTTGCGCATTATTAAGGAGCAGGGCAAGTTAACGGAAGAACTGGCATTGGAGATTAAATCAGCAACCCAGTTACAGCGGGTGGAAGATTTATATCGGCCATATAAACAGAAGCGAAGAACCCGGGCAACGAAGGCGAAGGAGAAAGGTCTTGAACCGCTCGCAACTCTAATTTGGGAACAAAACGATATTGATTTACATAAAGAAGCGGAAAATTATTTGTCCGATGAGTATGAATTAACTACAGTGGCAGAAGTGCTAGAAGGTGCGAATGATATAATCGCTGAATGGATTTCTGATATTCCAGAGTACCGGGAATATATTCGAGAGGAGACATGGAAGCGTGGTAAGCTCGTTTCCGAAGTGAAGAACGAGGAACTCGATGAAAAGAAAGTATATGAAATGTATTACGAATACGAAGAAAATATCCGTTCGCTTGTATCGCACCGTATCCTCGCGCTTAATCGCGGAGAAAAGGAAGATGTTTTAAAAGTATCCATTCAGCCACCAATCGAGAAGGTTGTCGACTATTTGAACCGGAAAACGGTGAAGCGTTCTACTACTGGTGCGGTTGCTGAGTTTTTAAAGCTTGCGGTAGAGGATAGTTATAAACGATTGATCCAACCCTCAATTGAAAGAGAGATCCGGAATGCACTGACTGAAAAAGCGGAGGACCAAGCGATTGACGTCTTTGCCGTAAATTTAAAAAACCTACTCCTCCAGCCGCCATTAAAAGGAAGAACAATCCTTGGTGTCGACCCTGCATTCCGGACAGGCTGCAAGTTAGCTTTAGTTGATGAAACAGGGAGAGTTCATGACGTCTCTGTGATCTATCCTACAGCTCCGAGACTCGACGTGAAAGGTGCAGAGGAAACAGTCCTTCATTTTATTGAGAAATATAAGGTGGAACTAATTGCGATTGGGAATGGCACGGCATCCCGGGAGACCGAGCAATTTATTTCTGATTGTATTCAAAAAAATGGGCTCGACATTCCGTATATTATTGTGAATGAAGCAGGGGCGAGTGTGTACTCTGCATCAGAACTTGCACGGGAAGAGTTTCCTGATTTACAAGTAGAGGAACGGAGTGCTGCTTCAATTGCCCGCCGTGTGCAGGACCCGCTTGCAGAACTTGTAAAAATCGATCCCAAGTCGATTGGTGTTGGTCAATATCAGCATGATGTCAGTCAGAAAGCGTTGAATGAGTCTTTAACATTTGTCGTAGAAACAGCTGTTAACCAAGTTGGTGTTAATGTGAATACCGCCTCTACTTCTTTATTACAATATGTATCTGGTCTAAGTAAGACCGTAGCCAATAATATCGTAACAAGACGAAATGAGGAAGGAAAGTTCACGAATAGGAAACAATTGAAGAAGATTCCACGGCTCGGGGCTAAAACTTATGAACAAGCGATTGGTTTCTTGCGGGTTATTGATGGAGAAAACCCGCTTGACCGGACACCGATTCACCCGGAGAGCTATAAACCGACAGAAGAACTTCTGAAATTATTAGGCTATACAATAGAAGATATCGGAACAGACGAATTGCGTGAAAAGTTTAAGACAATCAGTAGTAAAGAGATTGCTGAAGAACTAGCTATCGGTGAACCGACATTAAAGGATATTATCGATGCACTAAGCCGTCCGGAAAGAGATCCGCGCGATGATTTCCCGCAACCTTTATTGAAGCGGAATGTTTTATCTCTCGAAGATTTAAAACCGGGAATGGAGATGCAAGGTACCGTACGTAATGTTGTCGACTTTGGTGTCTTTGTCGATATTGGAGTAAAGCAAGACGGACTCGTGCATATATCTAAAATGTCCACTAAATTTGTGAAGCATCCAATGGACATTGCTTCTGTTGGGGATGTTGTGACGGTTTGGGTGGAAAATGTAGATGAAGAAAAAGGGCGTATAGCCCTTTCCATGGTGACAAACTAAAAAATCTGCTGAGGAGCACTTGATGCTCCCAGCAGATTTTTTCATTCTTGCCGTCCAGCGATTAGCGAGACTTTCTTCACCCCTGTACCATCCTAGGAGGCACATTCCGTACGTCGCTGCGACTACTGGATGTGCTCGTGCAAATGCTCCTCGGTGGAACGAGTAATTGCAGTCTCAGGTGTTGCGAAACGAATCGCGTTTTAAACCTACATGGGCGCTTTCGCTTTAGAATTTATTCTTTATCAACAGCTGCTTCAACTTCGCTTAGAGAGATACCGAGTGCTTTTGCTACTCCTTCTCCGTAAGCTGGATCAGCTTTGTAGCAGTTGACGATATGTCTTAACTGTACGTCTTTAGATACACCGTCCATGTTTCTTGCAGTGTTTTCGAATAGACGTTGTTGTGCTTCAGGAGACTGAAGACGGAATAACTTACCAGGCTGCTCGTAGAAGTTCTCATCTTGTTCATCGAAGTCCCAGTAATTTGCATCTCCGCCAAGCTCTAATGGTGGCTCCTGATGCTCTGGGCTGTCTTCCCACTCACCATAGCTGTTCGGGTTGTACGATACGTGTCCTCCTTGGTAAGGAACGATACGCATTGCACCGTCACGGTGGTATGGGTGGAAGTTCTCAGCGTTTTTCGGATAGTTAACTGGAATTTGCCAGTGGTTAACACCTAAGCGGTAACGTTGTGTATCACCGTAAGAGAATAGTCTTCCTTGAAGCATTCTATCTGGTGAGAATCCGATACCAGGTACAATGTTAGTTGGAGCAAATGCCGCTTGCTCAACTTCTTCAAAATAGTTTTGTGGGTTACGGTTTAGCTCTAATTCACCAACTTCGATTAGTGGGTAGTCACCTTTATACCATACCTTAGTTAAGTCAAACGGGTTGTCTGAATGATTTTTCGCTTGCTCATCTGTCATTACTTGGATGTACATTTTCCACTTCGGATTTTCACCACGATCAATTGCTTCACGTAAATCACGGATACTGCTGTCACGGTCTTTTGCAATTACTTCTTCCGCTTCTTCATCCGTAAGGTTTTCGATACCTTGTTGAGAATAGAAATGGAATTTAACCCAATGACGCTCATTATCAGCGTTGAACATACTATACGTATGACTTCCAAACAAATGCATATGTCTGAAGTCTTTCGGAATACCACGGTCAGACATGATAATTGTTACTTGGTGTAATGCTTCTGGAAGGCTACTCCAGAAATCCCAGTTTGCTTGTGCGTTATGCAAGTTTGTTACTGGGTCTTTCTTCACGACGTGGTTTAAATCAGGGAAACGCTTAGGATCTCTAAAGAAGAATACAGGGGTGTTGTTACCAACTAAATCCCAGTTACCTTCTTCTGTATAGAATTTCAAAGCTGCTCCGCGGATATCACGTTCTGCATCAGCAGCACCACGTTCACCAGCTACAGTAGAGAAACGTGCAAACATTTCTGTCTTCTTACCAACTTCAGAGAAAAGTTTAGCTTTGGTATACTTTGTGATGTCGTTTGTTACAGTTAATGTACCATAAGCACCGCCACCTTTAGCATGCATACGACGCTCTGGAATTACTTCTCTATCAAAATGTGCTAGTTTCTCTAAGAACCAAAAGTCTTCCATTAATAAAGGACCACGGGGACCAGCTGTTTTGGAATCATAATCGTTAGGAACTGGTGTACCAAAAGCTGTGGTCATTTTCATATTCTTTTTGTTGTTTTCCATACTTTTAATTCCTCCCTAATCTATTAACTACAATTATTATAATAACACAATTATTAGCAGATTACTATTAATATAGCCTAATATTTACTGCTTGGAAATACTAAATGCATCAATTAAAGCTAAGCCTCGCTTCAGAATCGAAATGACAGATTATTCCCTTAAGAAGAAGGTTAGAAGAAGATTATTTGGTTATTCATCTTCTTTTTCTCAATTAATAATATTAAATGAGAAAAAGAGGGGATGTAACAGAGTGTTTGGGTCTATTGATAGTCATTCATCTGTATATCTTATACTAGAATTAATTAGAATAACAATAAACTTGCTTTTTAAAAGCAGGACATAAAGATGCGAGCGCTTATTATGATATAATGGGAGAAAAATAGGATAGTAAGGAAGTTATTTACGATGAATGAGCAGAAATTAAAGGAGTTGGTTCACCATCTTTCGGTTACTTTTTTCCATAAACCGTTTAAGGACCAGGTGCGCTTCAATCATAGACTTCGGACAACCGGAGGAAGATATATACCAACGAAACGATTAATAGAACTAAATCCGAAATACGCGCTTGAAACGGATGAAACTGAATTTCATGGTATTATCAAACATGAATTATGCCATTACCATTTACATATTGAGGGAAAGGGATATAAGCATGGTGATCGGGATTTTAAAGAGTTATTAAAGAAGACAGGATCCCCTCGGCACTGCAAACCACTTCCATCTGAAATTAATTCTTTTAAATATAAATATGAATGTTCCCGTTGCGGAAGGTTATATAAAAGGAAACGCAAGGTCGATACTAAGAAATATGTCTGCGGAAAATGTAAAGGGAAATTGGTTGCTATACAATAGGAAGAAACTGAAAAAATGGCCGAGCCGAATCAGCATCTCTTCAGCAGTAAAACATGAAACTTGTAAAAATGCGTTGACGAAATGTAAAAACCATGTTAAATTATATAAGCTAACGTTTTTGGTTGTCCCAAATCGTTAGTTTGAAACATTAAAAAAAGTAGTTGACAAGTGTTCAGCAATAAGGTATTATATTTCTCGTTGACATTATTTAACAGTTCAAACATTCCACAGTAGCTCAGTGGTAGAGCAATCGGCTGTTAACCGATCGGTCGTAGGTTCGAATCCTACCTGTGGAGCCATTCGGAGAAGTACTCAAGAGGCTGAAGAGGCGCCCCTGCTAAGGGTGTAGGTCGGTTTTACCGGCGCGAGGGTTCAAATCCCTCCTTCTCCGCCATTTAAATATATGGCCCGTTGGTCAAGTGGTTAAGACACCGCCCTTTCACGGCGGTAACACGGGTTCGAATCCCGTACGGGTCATCTTTTATAAAAAGATTGAAACGATCGTTTAGAAACAAATCCACAAACAATTTCCCGAAAACGCATAGTATTTGAGAAGCATTTGTTTGCGGAGGGAGTTTCTGGGAGTCGGGGTTAGATTCTAAACTTCTAACTCTATAATATAAGATGAAGTGGGTCCGGTAGTTCAGTTGGTTAGAATGCCTGCCTGTCACGCAGGAGGTCGCGGGTTCGAGTCCCGTCCGGACCGCCATTCGTTGTTGGGCTATAGCCAAGCGGTAAGGCAACGGGTTTTGGTCCCGTCATTCCTAGGTTCGAATCCTAGTAGCCCAGCCATTTATTTTCCCAAACTACACAGTAACGATTTGTGATCAATCGGGATAAAATGATAGACAGACAATTATTAGAAACAATAATTTTATCCTTTTGTTAAAAAACATATTTTATTATGCGGTCGTGGCGGAATGGCAGACGCGCTAGGTTGAGGGCCTAGTGGGAGTTAAATCCCGTGGAGGTTCAAGTCCTCTCGACCGCACTTTTTTTATTTTCTACTATATAACATAAAAGAAATTCTGCGCCCGTAGCTCAATTGGATAGAGCGTTTGACTACGGATCAAAAGGTTAGGGGTTCGACTCCTCTCGGGCGCGTTGGTCGGCGGGAAGTAGCTCAGCTTGGTAGAGCACTTGGTTTGGGACCAAGGGGCCGCAGGTTCAAATCCTGTCTTCCCGACCATTTCGATTATGCGGGTGTAGTTTAGTGGTAAAACCTCAGCCTTCCAAGCTGATGATGAGGGTTCGATTCCCTTCACCCGCTCCATTAAAAGGGGCCTGTAGCTCAGCTGGTTAGAGCGCACGCCTGATAAGCGTGAGGTCGGTGGTTCGAGTCCACTCAGGCCCATCCATCCCTTTCTAAAAAAATAAAACTTTTTCGAGAAAAAGGTTGACTTAAAATGAAATGGATGATATTATATAAAAGTTGCCTCGGAAAAAATGAGGCGGCCAGAAATTTGCTCTTTGAAAACTGAACAAAACAACCAGTATGAAAAGAGGTAAGAAGAAACGTTGGATTTATCTAACGAGAGCTTTTTATCCCTTGAATCAATTTTTGAAGCTAAGAATAGATGACGGTGTCATCTATTACAAACACTTTTATGGAGAGTTTGATCTTGGCTCAGGACGAACGCTGGCGGCGTGCCTAATACATGCAA